>NZ_CAXBLF010000006.1:0-101078 GCF_963976535.1 uncultured Algibacter sp.
TTAGGTTTAAAATCGCCTGAAACTGTTTTAATCGCAAAAAAATAATGCTTTCGATTTTAATTCCTACATATAATTACAACGTTTTTCCTCTTGCAAGTCAGTTAGAAAAACAAGCTTTAGCCTCTGATATTCTTTTTGAAATTATTTGTTTTGATGATGGATCAAAATCTTCAATTAATTCTAAGAATGAAAAAATAAATTCTCTTACATATTCTAAATTTTTGGCTCAACAGCACAATGTTGGTTTAAGTAATAATAGAAATGCTTTAGCAGAAGCATCAAAATATCAATTTCTTTTATTTATTGATGGAGATTCTCTTTTACCAGACGAAACATTCATTTTTCGTTATATAGAAGCTATCAAAAAAAATACTGACGTTGTTTACGGAGGGAGAATTCACCCTAAAACTGTCGATTCTAGCAGAAAATTACGCTGGAAATATGGAATTTATAAAGAAGACTCCACATCTATTAAACGAAATAAAAACATCTATAAAAGCGTATTATTTAATAATACATTGATTAAGAAAAACGTATTTAACACTATTGGGTTTGAGAAAAGTATCACGGAATACGGACATGAAGATACCGTTTTTGCTTATAATCTTAGTAAAATTAAAGCTTCTATTTTTCATATAGACAATCCCGTTTTACATGGTGATGTGGATTTAAACGAGGACTATTATAAAAAGACGCACAAATCGCTTGAAAATTTAGATTCAATTTATAAAACTAAAATGATTGAACCAGAGTTCACCACCTTCTTAAAGGTTTTTATTAAATTAGAAAAATTCAAATTGAATTATTTTTTTGCATTTGTCTATAAAATATTATCACCATTTTTTACTTACAATTTAATCTCTAAACACCCATCACTAAATGTCTTTGAGTTATTTAGATTAAGCTATTTTTGTCATATTAATTTAAAAAAATAATGCCGTTTTTTTCTGTAATTATACCCTTATATAATAAGGAAGATTTGATTGAGCAAACTATCTCTAGTCTGCTTAAGCAATCGTTTACAGATTTTGAAGTCATTATAGTCAATGACGGCTCTATTGATAATAGTTTAAATAAAATAAAACCTCTATTTGATTCTAGGTTTAAAATTATAAATCAAGATAACAAAGGTGTTTCTTACTCAAGAAATTTGGGTGTGAATAATGCAAATGGAAAATATATTGCCTTATTAGATGCTGATGATATTTGGCTTAAAAACCATTTAACTGAATTAAAAAATCTCATTGAAACTTTCCCTAACGCTGGTTTATATTGTAATAACTATCAAATTTATTACACAAAAGATATAGTGCGACCTGCAAATTTTAAGTTTGATTTTAAAAAAGACTGCTTGATAGTTGACGACTTTTTTAAAGCCAGCGTAACCAACTGCGTTGCATGGACCTCTACAGTAGGGTTCGCAAAAGAAAAATTTGATGCTGTTGGTGGTTTCAATTCAGCTTTTGATGGCGCTGAAGATTTAGATTTATGGATAAAAATGGCATTAAAATACGATGTTGCTTTTAACCCTACTATTACTATGTCTTACAAATTATATGTTGATAATAGCCTTTCTAAAAGAGAATATAATGATATACGGTATGAATTCATTAATAACTTTTCTGAAGAGGAAAAATTAAACCCTTCATTAAAATTATACTTAGATGTTAATAGATTTGCGGTAGCATTGCGGTGCAAAATGAATGATGAGGAAGAACTTTATAAAAAATTAAAATCTGATATTGATTTTAATAACTTAAATTTCAAACAAAAACTACTTTTAAGTTGCCCAAAATTCATCCTAAAATTAGCCAAACAATTTCATGGTTTTTTAGTTAAAAACGGGCTTTATTTTGCCGCTAATAAATAAATTGAAATAAGATGTTTCTTGTAGTAAGGAACCTATTAAACTATTTACCTTTCTTCTTTTAAACCTAAAATACTAAAAAAGAAACTAAATAAAATCGTTTGAACACCTAATACCACAACAACAATTGCTGGTACGATTATTTTCAACGTTCTCTCCATACTATCCATTTCATTTTTAAAGCCTAAATAGTATAAAGCAACACCAATTAATGTGAATAAAAAACCTAGTATCACACCTCTTTCTAAAGTAAAAAAATCAAATAGCTTATCATAACTTTTTTTTCTTGGTATGAGTCCATGATTAGTCGCATATATTTTAGTAAGCGCATAAAACACAACAAATTGGAAGCTAATTAAAAACAAACCAGCAAAAAGTGGTATCCATTTTAGATTTGCTGAATCTGCATCAAACAAAATATATAAAGCACCAAATACACCTGTTAACATACACAGGAAACCAGGTATTAAAAACAACCATTTAGGGCTGTAAAGTAACAAGAACCGTAAATGTCTCCAACCATCCGGAAACGTTCTTAAATGAGCCTTTCTATTTCGACCAGAGGGAAATACTGTTGTAGGCACCTCGGTAATATTAAGATTTAACAACGATGCTTTCACAATAATTTCCGAAGCAAACTCCATACCTGTAGTAGATAAATTCATTTTATTATAAGCTGTTCTAGTAAAACCTCTTAAACCACAATGAAAGTCTCCTAAATCAGTTCTAAAAAATAAATTGCCAATAAAAGTAAGTATCGGGTTTCCAACGTATCTATGTAAAAACGGCATGGAATCTTTATTATTTTCACCTTTAAAACGATTTCCCATCACTAAATCTGAACCTGCTCGTAAATTATCAATAAATAGATTTAAATTCAGAATATCATGACTGTCATCCGTGTCTGCCGTAATAATATATTTCCCTTTTGAAGCTTCAATAGCGCCTCTAGATGCATTACCATATCCCTTTTTTTCAACATCCACAACAAGAGCTCCTAACATTTCAGCAATTTCTTGAGAGCCATCGGTACTGCCATTATCACCAATTATAACTTCGCCTTTAATATTATTATCACGCATAAAACTTTGCGCTTTATTAATGCACGATGCAATGGTTTCTGCTTCATTTAAGCAGGGCATAACTATAGATAATTCAAGATTCACGTCGCTCTTGATATTTAAAAATTTCGTTCAATAATATTATAAATGTTGCAAAAATAACCCAATCAAAATAAAACACATAACGTTTAATAGAATGGATAACTAAAGCTATAAGGGCATTGTTTGCAAACATAAACAAGGTTGCTATAACAATAAACTTGTAAACACTTCTGTTAGACTTTAATAAATTTAACACACCATAAAATAATAATACACCGAAGAAAAGCATATACTTGGAAGAACCAAAAGAGTGGCTAAGATTTTTTAAAAAAAACTTTAACCAAACCTTAAAATTTTGCTTTATGAGCGGTCCAACCATTTTTGAACACAAGGTATTTAATGCTACATTTTGTTCAATAAAATTAAGCCCTTTTGCCTCATAATAGCTCAAGCCTAATTCATAAATCCTTCTGTTACATATTTCTGAGAAATTAAAATGGTAAAACAAATAATCATCTAATCCCCCAGTTTTAAAATTTTGATTTCTTGTTAACTCTGCTTCTTTTAGACTACTATAAATCAAATTAAAATAAGCGCTTTCATCTTCATCGGTAAAAAGATTTATGTCACTTTTATTCGCAATATAAAAAGGCGATGCGATAAGATGCACATAATTCATAGCGTTGTTTATAAAATGGTCAAATACTATTTTATTATATACTCTTTCAGTAAAACTAGTCAATATTGGTATGGCTATTAAAATGGCTAAAAAATAAAAATGCTTCTTAAAAGATTTAGTTTTAAAAATGATATACCCAACAATTAAAATTAATGCTGGAACTAAAGCTAAAAATTGTCCTCTTGTTAAAATTAAAACAAACAATAAAGCACCAATCTTATATACATATTTTAGGTTCTCTTCAACAAATAGTTTTAAAGTCAAGGCAAAAATCACTAAAAAAATAGGATACGCTAAAGCCTCACTTAATATGGCACTTCCTAGATTATGCACATATACAGATGGTGCTAAACTTATGAGTTGAATAATTAACACACCAACCTTATGTATGTGAAACACATTATTTAAAGTTTGAACAAAAAAATGAACGCCAAAAGCTATAATTATATATTGGGCTATAACAACTGGTAATTCAAAATAGTCTCCAAAAATACTAGTGAATATTTTCAAAAAAGTACAATAGGCAGGGCTATGGTTTAGTGCCATATCAACAAACGTATAGCTATCTGGAAAATAAATAGCACCCCTTGCTATTACCAAAACACCAACAATAAAATATATGCTTGTGTAAATTATGTTAGTTAACTTAAATTGTTCGTTTATTGGTTTCAATACTTTTTTTAATTAATGAATTAAATGCTTTTGAAGTTCTTACACCAGAATTTCAAACTTATAAAATATGTTGATATAAAATACTATCATGCCTTTCAATTTAATTTTAATTTTTCATTGTTAATTGTGTAACACTATTTTGTTAGTAAATGAGCCCACTCTTCAGCAATATTTTCTATAGAAAATTGTTTTATACTGGCCTTGGTATTTTCTTTACAATGAGAATAGAGTGAATCATCTTCAACAAAACGATTAAATGCATTTGCTAAAACAGTTACATTGTGGTTTTCAACCAATAAACCATTACTTTCATTCTTAATAATTTCATTTGGGCCAGATTTACAATTTACAGAAATAACGGGTGTACCACAACATAAAGATTCAATTAAAACCAATGGAAAGCCTTCATGCTTACTTGTTAATATCGTAAAAAACGCCTTTTTTACGTAAGGGAAAGGATTTTCTAAATATGGTATATGTTTTACAAAAGATTCTAGTTTTAATTCTTTAACAATTTTAACTATTAAGGGAACATCAATTCCATCACCGATAATGTAAAATTTAAATCCTTTTTTCGGCAAAAGCGATGTTTTATATGCATTTAAAGCTAAGGTCAAATTTTTAACATGTTCCTCAATTCGCCCATAAAACAAAATATAATTATCATCAATTGAAACTGTTTCATTTGCTTTTTCTAAGATGTTTTTTGCATTTGCTGGATTGTAAATTTGTCCACAATCTTTAAACTTATATCTTGTTATAAGCGTTTGTTGAATTTCTTTACTTACGGCAACAATTTTTACCTGATTGTATAATATTCGTGCTAAAAAAACCGAACTAGGTAGGTATTGTTTTAAATTATAACTATGAACAATTGATATTATTTTTTTTGACTTAAACACATAATTATAAACAATAAATTCTTTGAAAAAACTTGGTCTTGTGCGATTATCAATAATAATATCAAAATTATGTTCTTTAAAATAAGATTTTAAAATAGATAATTTTAAAAAATTTGATTTGCTGCTTCCTAATTGTGTCTCAAGATTAAATAGTTTACCTGAGAATTCATAATTTACTTCATCTTTAGTAATAACAATATGAACATTATATCCTAGTTTAAATAACATCTGAGAAAATATTGCACTAAAACGCTCAACACCTCCCTTTCCCATTGATGTTGTTACGATACATATTTTTTTCATTAGAGTATTACCTTTTATAGTTTTTATAAAATAAGACTATTTAAAATAGTTATCATAATCAACACTATCACCAACTATCCTTTTTCTCTCTTTAAAATGTTCGCTAAAAATACTACGAGTATAATCAACTTCTTTTGCTTTAATACTAAATAGGTCTGCCATTGAATGAAATAAGTCATCAATCATATACTTTGAATCTAAATGGGGAAACATAGTTTTTCCTTCTTTATAGTTTTCTGAGCGCCAAAGTATAAATGGGATTTCGTAAACATTTTTTGTTCGAAGTTTATCTCTAAAATGCCCAGAAAACTCAATGTCGTCATACACTTCTTCTCCATGGTCTGAAAAATATAGAACACAACTATGAGCATTAGCCTTTTTAACTGTTTTAATAACAGAACTTATTATATAATCAGTGTATCTTACAGCGTTATCATAAGCATTAATTTCTTTATAGATATGTTCTTTTTTAAATTTAGTTTTTGGAATTTCATTATTAAAAAACTTAAAGCTTTCAGGGTATCTATTTTTATAATCTACATGGGTTCCAAGTGTGTGTAAAAAAATTACTTTTTTATTTCCTTTTTCTAATAAAATTTTATCTAATTTTTCAACTAAAACTTCATCATGAATAGTTTTTCCTTCTGCTCGTTTAATATTTAAAAAATAAGATTTATCCGCTCCTAATCCTAAGTTAGTAATTTGTGAATCATCCGCACCTGCAGGTTTTTGAACTGACACCCAATACGTTTTAAAATTAGCTTTATTTAGTAATTGTATAATAGAACCTTCAAACTTAGCCTCTGGATTTTCATAATTACCTAAAGTTAATGCTTTTGTTAAACTAGCAATAGTATAAGTATCTGGACTTATAACCTTATTATAAATTAACAACTCATCCTCCATGTCTTCAAGTAATGGCGTAGTATTTCTATAATAATCATAAATACCCAAATGTAATCGGGATGTAGCCTCTCCAATTATAATAACATAAACCTCTTGCCCTTGCATATCAAAAGACCTAGAAACATCACTAAAATTTCCATTTTTATCGTTTGCATAATGACTTAACTTTTTTGACTCAATATAATATTCAATACCTGCCCTAATTATCATGTAAGGTGAATTGTAAATTATTAAAAGTGATAATTTCAGAAAAACAAGAATACCAATAAAAAGACCGAAAATTTTAATTCTAAACGCTTTTAATCTTTCATTAATTATGAAATCTTTCTGTTTTAATGCAATCAAATTAAGTATGATGGCTATAAAAAATATGATTACAAATAAGATTATATATGTGTTTGAATAAAACCTAATAAACTCTTTTGATTCTTGATAATTACTATCTAAAACAACAAATATTACTGAAGAACCGAAGGTTGTATCAAATAAAAAATAGTAAATAGTTTCAATGCAAACACTTAAAGAAAAAACGAGATAAAAAACAACATAAAGCAAATGACTAATTCGCTTATTATTAATTATCAAATGAGGACAAACAAGTATTATGGCAAATAATATATTCTCAACAAGGTTATAAATTACACTTTCTGTTATTTCATTAAAAATACAATCAAAAAGAAATGCTAAGAATATAACTATTAAATACCTAAAAAAAATCTTTACAAAAATTTTCATATTAACTCACTAGTCTTTTTTAAAGTATTCTACTTTTACCAATCAATTTATGCCTTAAAATGAAAAGCACCACTAAGAAAAACAAAATATACCTTACAAAATGCGCTATAACCACGCCATCTGTTCCATAAATATCTATAAAATAAACTGAAAAGCCATAAAACATTAAAACGGACAACACTTCCGTGAAAATAAAATAACCTATCTGTTTTTTAGCTATAAACTGATAAGATAACACAATAGCGACAAACTTGATTAAATCTCCTAATAATTGCCATTTAAATAAGCTAGACATTGCTAAAAACTCACTTGTATACAATGCTTTAATGATGAATTCTCTGAAGAGAAAAACCACTAGCATTCCAGAAATAAGAAAAGGCAATAACATTTTGTAAATCTTTACTACTTCTTTTCTAAAATCTATGGTGCTAGTCAATTTTGCATATACCGGCAAAATGTATAATGGAAAAATGGCTGCCGAAAATTGCATATATACTCTAGAAATAGAATTCATGGCGGTCCAATAACCAGCTTCTGCTATACTTGTTTTATCTTCTATTAAGTGTCTTATTGCAACATCAATTATATTACTAAAAAAAACGACAACCAATGTCATTAAGCTGTACGATAATAATTGCTTCTTAAAGCTCAATTTAAATGATATAAAATTTAAATCGATAAAGGTTTTATAGGTTTTTGAGCTAAAAATAATATAAATTAAAAATTGCAAAAGAGGAATTGTACTAATGGCAATCAAACTTCCAATAAGACCAAATTTAATGGTTAGAAGTACAATTAAAATAGTACTACTAATCACTACAATTAAACCTATTTTAGAAAATAATTTATAAGCAGACAAACCATTTAATAAAGCATATAAAATGCCATTAACCCCCATAAAAGGTATTAAAAATGCCAAAATCTTGAAGATGTAGCCATAGTTTTCATTAGCCCCAAAAACAGCATGGTTAATTGCATTAGACCAGAAAAACAAAATCATAAAAGAAACAATGGACGCTATAGCTGAAAAAACAAAAACAGTAGAAAATAAATTGTTAAGTTGTTTTTTATCGTCCTTATGTTCAGAAATATACTTTACTAAACCATTGGATGTCCCTAAAATAGAAAATTGCTCAAAAAAGCCAACTACATTTTTCAAGTTGCCAACTATAGCAATGCCTTCTGCTCCAATAAAAATAGCAAACGCTTTTTGAGAAATTAAAGAAAACAACATCCTTACTAAAACCAATCCCGTGTTGGCAGAAGTAACCTTTAATAATAAATTGTTCTTTATGAAACTTGGTATTTTCAATAGTTAAGCTGGATAAATTAATAAAAGTATCTATCTATTTTCGCTTTCTAAACCAAAAAGAGAACTTCCAAAAATGAGTAAAATAATACCATAATACATAATATAACTCACAAAATGAGCAACTACTGCTCCTTCAACATCATCAAACAAATCAATAAAATAGACACTAGTAGTGTATAAAATAATAACTAGGAAAGCTTCCGTTAATATATAATGCCAAAACATTTTCTTTGCTAAAAATTGATAAGCAATTATAATAGATAATATTTTCACAAAATCGCCTAACAATTGAAATAAGAATAAATCTTCAACAGGTTCAAATTCCTCCGAAAATATTCCAATTACAATATAATGCCTTAAGAAATATATAAGTACCAACCCACCAACTAAGAAAGGCATTATAGTTTTATAGAAACTTATAACTTCTTTTTTAAATTCCTTGGTATCATTAATTTCTGTAAATCGAGGTAAAAGATATAAGGCAATTAAAGAACTAACAAACATTAAATAATAGTTGGATATTCTTGTCATGGCTTCCCAAAAACCCGCATCTTTATAACCTATATTTTCGATAATATAAGATCTAATTGCAATAGCAACAAACGGCAGTAAAACTGCAGAAAAAAGTGCCATTAAGGAGTATGGACTAAGTTTTTTTAATATGCTATAACTAACCTGACTAACTTTTATCTGTGAGACCAGGCTTTTTCTATTAATTATTCCAACTAGAGTGATTAAAAATATTAATGATTCAGCAATAACTACTGAAATTAAAGCCCCATCAATCTTGTTTTGATAAATTAAAAGTAATGCAATAGAAACGCTTAATACCTGACCAATAATATTAATTATAATAAGAATTTTATACTTTGAATATCCATTCATTATAGAAAATGAAAACATATTTAAAGCATAAAAAGGGAGCACGATGGCAAAAATTTGAATGACATAGGCATAATCATTATAAGTGGGAAATATAATATCATTAATCCACTCTGCCCTGAAATAGCAAAAAAACGAAACAATAATTGTAGAAATAAAACCAGTATAGTAAACAGTAGATAGGGTTTTACTGAGTTTAACGGTGTTATCTTTAAATTCGGAAACATACTTAACCGCACCTTTATAAAAGCCAAGTGTAGCAATCGTTTGAAAAGAGCTCACAAAGTTTCGTAAATTACCTATCAATGCTAAACCTTCAGCCCCAATAAACACAGCAATAGCCTTTGATGTTAATATGCCGGCTATGACTCTGGTTAGTACTGAAGCGGTTTGTAATGAGGTTATTTTTACTAAAACCTTACTGTTTATATAATCTATTAATTTTTTCAATTAATATATGATTTCCTTGCTCATTAAATTACTTATAATAAGTTCATCTCTTGTAAACGCTGAAAAGAACATATTATTTTTCTACAATTTTATGTAGCAATCAAATATACAAAATCATTTTACGTTTATATGTTTTCCTTTATAAAATCGTAAGTAATTATAACTTATAATTTAAGAAAATAAACTAATCTCCTTTCTTTAAGATATAATACAAATTAATACTGAATATAGCTATATTAGTGATAATTATAGGTTTGGAAATGGGCTGAAGCACAAACCCATAAAACACAAATAGTAAACACCCAAAAGAGTTTACTATTCGTAATTTATTAACAGATTTCATTAAGAATGAGGTTAAAACGGTTGCCATAGCCGCATACCCAATCCACTCTATCCATGAAATTCCTAGAAATTCCATATTATATTGATTTGTTTCGCTTTCGATCTACTTCTGTTAAATAGATTTTACGTAAACGTAAAAAGTGTGGTGTAACCTCAACATATTCATCTTTTTGAATATATTCTAAAGCTTCTTCTAATGAGAATTTAATTGCCGGTACAATCTTCGCTTTATCATCGGCACCAGAAGAACGAACATTACTCATCTTTTTGGTTTTGGTAATATTAACGGTCATGTCATCACCACGAGAATTTTCTCCAATCACCTGACCTTCGTAAATATCTTCACCTGGATCAACAAAAAACTTACCTCTATCTTGTAATTTATCAATAGAATAAGGAATTGCTTGCCCTTTTTCCATGGATACTAAAGACCCATTTTGACGTTCAGGAATTCCACCTTTTAGTGGTTGGTATTCTTTAAACCTGTGAGCCATTATGGCCTCACCTTGAGTTGCAGTTAGTAATTGGTTACGTAAACCAATAATACCTCTAGAAGGCACCATAAATTGACAAACCATACGCTCACCTTTTGCTTCCATGCTTAACATTTCTCCTTTACGCATAGTCACCATTTCAATAGCTTTACCAGAAACTGTTTCAGGTAAATCAATGGTCATTTCTTCAATAGGCTCACATTTTACACCATCAATTACTTTGATGATTACTTGTGGTTGTCCAATTTGCATTTCATAGCCTTCACGACGCATGGTTTCAATTAAAACCGATAAGTGTAGTACACCGCGACCAAAAACAATAAACTTATCAGCGCTATCCGTAGACTCTACTTTAAGTGCCAAGTTTTTTTCTAGTTCTTTAGCTAAACGATCTTTAATATGGCGAGATGTTACATATTTTCCGTCTTTACCAAAGAAAGGCGAATCGTTAATTGTAAATAACATACTCATGGTAGGCTCATCTATGGCAATTGTTTTTAATCCTTGAGGATTTTCCCAATCGGCAACGGTATCACCAATTTCAAAACCTTCAAGACCAACAATAGCACAAATATCTCCAGTTTGTACACTTTCAACTTTTAAACGACCTAAACCTTCAAAAACATGAAGTTCTTTAATTTTAGATTTTTGAATGCTACCATCCCTTTTTACTAAAGATATGTTTTGCCCAACTTTTAACTCACCTCGAGTTAAACGCCCAATTGCAATTCGTCCTGTAAATGATGAGAAATCTAAAGAAGTAATCAACATTTGCGTCGTTCCTTCTTCAATTTTTGGAGCAGGAATATGTTCAATAACCATATCTAAAAGTGGCTCAATATTTTCTGTTTCATTTTGCCAATCATCACTCATCCAATTATTCTTTGCAGAACCATAAACTGTTGGAAAATCCAATTGCCATTCTTCTGCACCTAATTCAAACATTAAATCAAAAACTTTTTCGTGCACCTCATCAGGTGTACAGTTTTCTTTATCAACCTTGTTTATTACCACACATGGTTTTAAACCTAAATCAATAGCTTTTTGTAATACAAAACGCGTTTGAGGCATTGGCCCTTCAAAAGCATCAACTAATAATAAAACACCATCTGCCATATTTAACACGCGCTCTACTTCACCACCAAAATCGGCGTGACCAGGCGTATCAATAATATTGATTTTTGTGTTTTTATATATTACAGAAACATTTTTAGAAGTAATCGTAATACCCCTTTCACGCTCTAAATCATTATTATCAAGAATTAAATCACCTGTGTTTTCATTTTCACGAAATAACTGACAGTGATACATAATCTTATCAACCAAAGTAGTTTTACCATGATCTACGTGTGCAATAATTGCAATGTTTTTAATATTAGCCATAATAGTGCCTTATTTTAAGCGTGCAAAGGTACATGTAATTTAGTTAAAACTATGTTATAATTAAATAGTATTATACTTTATAGACTATGTTTTCGTTAATTTTATCTTACCAACCAACTCTCAATAATCAAAAAATTATAATATGTCCCTAATTAATAGATTCACAAAGTTTATACCTTATCTGTATTTTATAACAATTACTGCCTATTGGTTTACTGTTTTTAACAGAAGTGAAGGCATTACAGCATACCCAATTTTATTATTTGGCATTCCTTTTTTATGGCAAATTATTAAACCCAATAAAAAACTTAATTTCACTTTAGGCATTACCTTTGTTTGCATATCATCTTACTTGATACTCGCTTTTTTATCTGATATATTACAAATTATATCACTTTCACAGCCTATGAAACAACTTATGATTTACGGAGGCTTATTTGTTTTTGGCAATTTCATAATGGCCTTGTGGATTATAAAAAACAGTTTAAATAAAAGTTCTTAAAACACAATTTGGGCGTTCCCCTACGGGTCAGGCTTTCGGTAGTCGCTCTCTTCGAGGAGCTCCAACAATACCTCAATCCTTAACGCGGGCATATCCGCCAATAGCAGTTTAAAATCCTCAACAGTTCAGTAATTTTTACACCACTGTTAAAAGACATTTTTGTAACTTTGCAACCTAAATTTTTATGCAAATGCATCTTAGTGATATTCCAAAATTAAAACATACCAATTCCAATAATTTCTTTTTGTTATGCGGCCCGTGTGCCATTGAAGGTGAAGACATGGCGTTGCGCATTGCAGAAAAAGTAGTTAACATTACAAATAAATTAGAAATACCCTATATTTTTAAAGGAAGTTTTAAAAAAGCAAACCGTAGCAGAATTGATAGTTTTACAGGAATTGGAGACGAAAACGCTTTAAAAATTCTTAAAAAAGTTTCTGAAACCTTTGATGTGCCAACGGTAACAGATATTCATGAAATTTCAGATGCACATTTAGCTGCTCAGTATGTTGATGTGCTTCAAATTCCTGCGTTTTTAGTACGTCAAACTGATTTGGTTGTTGCGGCAGCAAAAACAGGCAAAGTGGTTAATTTAAAAAAAGGTCAATTTATGAGTCCAGAAGCCATGAAGCACGCCGTACAAAAAGTAAAAGACGCTGGTAGCGATAAAGCGTGGATAACCGACCGCGGTACTATGTTTGGTTATCAAGATATGATTGTAGATTTTCGAGGTATTCCAACCATGCGTAACTATGCTCCTGTTGTTTTAGATGTTACACATTCTTTACAACAACCCAATCAATCGGCTGGCGTTACAGGAGGCCGACCAGATATGATTGAAACCATTGCTAGAGCTGGTATAGTAAACCATGTAGATGGGTTATTTATTGAAACACATTTTGATCCTGCAAATGCAAAAAGTGATGGCGCCAATATGCTCCACTTAAATAATCTAGAAAAATTACTTACCAATTTAGTAGCCATTAGAAAAACAGTAAATAGTCTTCAGTAGGCAGTCTTCAGTGTGCAGTGTGCAGTGAGCATTAATTTGTAAAATTTATTTTTTTCTCTGCGTATCTTTGTGCACCTCTGCTAATCTCTGTGAAACAGCTTATACAGCAGTTAAACCTAATAGCAAATCAGTTTTAATCCAGAAACCACGCTTTTTTACTTTTTTTAAGTAACTCAGATGCGGCATGTAAAAGTTCCATAAAATTTTCCTGATCTAAATCTTCTAGTGTTTTTAATTGAATAGAACGGACTTGCTTTCGTTTATTGTCATCCTTTAAAACAGGAAATTGTTTTTCTAACAGTATCCCTTGAACAAAAGCCACATCCACATAGTCCTTCCCTTTTAGGATATTCAAATAAATCATCGGTTTTTTTCCAATATTATAAAACGGAATCTTATAACTATACCGCTCCTCTACTTCTGGAAGCGTATTTAAAATCACACGCCTAACATATAGCATTATAGACTGGTATGGTTCTTTTTGATCTAAAAAATAGTCATCTATAGGTTTCATGTGTCTTAATTATTTGTTTTTTGGTCGCATGTAGCTTCCAAATAATCATTCCTGTGTGAGTATCAAATTCTCGTTAAGGACGTTTCACTGAGCTAATTTTATTTCAAACTTAACAAAAAAATATGATGCCCGAATCAAAAATATTTATTTACTTTGCAATTCAAAGTACTTTTATATGGAATCAAAAGATTATCTAAAAGACATTACAGAGATTAAAGACTTAATGAATAAGTCATCACGCTTTATCTCGCTGAGTGGCTTATCTGGAATACTTGCAGGCATTTATGCCCTTGTTGGGGCTTATTTTGCTCATGGAATAATAGCTAAAATTAAAGTAATAAAAAATCCATTAAAACAATTTTTTGTAAGTTTTGATTCCGTTGAAACATTATTACTTATAGCTATTAGTGTCATTCTAATTTCCATAATAACAGCTTTTTATTTAACAAGAAAGAAAGCAAAAAAACAAAATGAAAAAATCTGGAATAAAACATCTAAAAGACTAATTTTAAACTTTCTAATTCCATTATTAACTGGAGGGATTTTTTCTGTAATTTTAATTGCTAAAGGATATTTTGATCTTATTGCTTCAACTCTACTTATATTTTATGGATTAAGTTGTGTAAATGCTAGTAAATATACTTTAGGAGATATTAGATATCTAGGTATTACTAATATTATTTTAGGTTTATTATCTACTCCATTTGTTGGTTACGGACTCTATTTTTGGGCTGTAGGTTTTGGAATTATGCATATTGTTTATGGCACTTGGATGTATTTTAAGTATGACCTAAAAAAGTGAACAGTATTCAGTAGCAGTTTACAGTTCAATAAATAAACTTTATAATTGAGTATAATTAGCAACATAAACAAGGCATTCGATCATCGTATTAGATTAGGTATCATGTCTATTTTAATGGTTAATGAGTATGCCGATTTTAATATGCTAAAAGAACTTTTAGGTGCTACTGATGGTAATTTAGCAAGCCACACAAAAGCACTTGAAAAGGTTGAATATATTAAAGTAGAAAAATCATTTATTGGCAGAAAACCAAACACGCGCTACTCAACTACTAAATTGGGTAGAGAGGAATTTAAAAAACACATTAGCGCCCTCGAAAAATTAATTAATAAACAATAAATTCCCTCTGGAGTTTACCTTGAGCGTAGTCGAAAGGAGGGAAAGATAAAAGAAGAAAATTATTTTTTTATTAATTAACTTTGAAATTCAAAGTACTTTAAATAAATATTATGGAAGAATCACTAAAACCTCAACAAAACAAATTCGGAAATTGGTTAAAAACATCTATTACAGCTAGAATGCTTATGGTAGGCTTTTTAACTTTTGTACTCCTAATTCCTTTATTCTTTATTCAAGATTTAATTAGAGAACGCTCTAATAGACAAACAGAGGTTATTAACGAAATTAACGAACAATGGGGAAACGAAGTACTTATATATGGTCCTATTTTAAAAGTTCCATATAAAACCTATAAAGAAAAAACAGTTACAGATAAAAAAACAAAACAAGTGTACACTGAGACTATTCAAGAGATTCGTAACGCCTATTTCTTTTCAGAAAATCTAAATATCAGTTCCAATATAAATCCCGAAACAAAAAAACGTGGTATATACACAACAGCTGTTTACAATAGTAATATGAATATTACGGGATCTTTTTTAAAACCAGATTTTAGTGATATTGAAATAAACGATAAAGACATCCTATGGGATAAGGCAAAAATCATTATTCAGTCTTCTAACGTTAAAGGTGTAAACGAAGCCAATTTAAAACTTAACAATACCGCTTACCAACTCACTTCAAAATATAATGGTCAAAAAAAATATCAGTATAACGAAGTCGTGCTGCATACTCTAGAATCAAAGAATATTAAGCCAGAACAACTTAATTTTCAAAAACCACTAACTTTTAATATCGATTTCAACATTAAAGGAAGCAAACAAATTCGTTTTATTCCAACTGGAAAACATACAGAAGCACAAATAAAATCAAACTGGAAAACAGCGAACTTTTTTGGAGATTTCCTGCCCTATAACGACGATAAAATATCAGATAATGGCTTTAATGCTAAATGGAAAATCTTAGACCTTAATCGTCCGTTTTCTCAAGAACATTTCAATAATATTCCAGACTTAAAAGAATTTGCCTTTGGTGTAAATTTCATGATTCCGGTAGATGAGTATCAAAAAAGTGAGCGTTCAGCAAAATACGGTTTCTTAGTTATAGGCTTAACCTTTCTTGTGTTTTTCTTAATCCAAACCCTAAGCAAAATAAACATCCACCCCTTTCAGTATTTAATGATTGGTTTGGCACTTACCATGTTCTACACCCTATTAGTATCCATATCAGAACATAGTAATTTTTTAAAAGCCTATTTAATTGCTAGCATTTCAGTAATAAGCCTTATTACTTTATACTCAAAATCCATACTTAAAATAATTAAATTTCCAATATTTATAGGGTTATCACTTACCGCATTATACACCTTCATCTATGTTATAATACAATTAGAAAATTACGCACTTTTAGTCGGTAGCATCGGTCTATTTCTAATACTTGCCATCGTCATGTTTGTATCACGAAAAATAGATTGGAACAACGGATAATTTTATGAGTTATAATGTGGGCGTTACCCCGAAAAAGGGTCGCACTTTATTCATCGAATTCTATTTTAAATTATTGAACTCATGAATATAAATGTTTCACTACTCGCTCCATCATACGTCGGGGAACTAACAATTAGCCTGCGGTGAACGCAGTCGAACCGTTCTATCGCTAGCGCAAAAAGAAATTCATGAATAATTTTATAAATACAAGTAAAGCAATAGCCCTTTTAAGTTTTGTTATAGGGACTATCTTGTTTGCAATTCAACTATGCTTCATTACTCCAATAGATCTTATATACTCAGGAATCATTTTTATAGTTGTTGCAGTAATTATAAACACTATCGCCTTAACAGCTTTAGTATTTGTTTTATTAGGAAATACTGATAATCAGTCCGAGACTATTAAAACCTGTGGCTTGATATTATTAAACATCCCTATTGCCATTTTGTATTTCTATATTTTAATTGAAACCTTATGAGACCCAATAAAACATATTTAATCATCACTTTACTCCTTTTTTTAATAGAAGCATTAATTGCTATATTCTTAAAAAGCGGTTTTATACGTCATACGTTTGGTGATTTTTTATGTGTCATCCTACTCTATTGCTTCTTCAAAAGCTTTATAGAAGGGCACCATTTTAAAATTGCTATTTCAGTTCTCATTCTATCTTTTTCAATTGAATTTTTACAGCTTACAAATTATCTTGAACTATTCAATTTACAAGATAATCATCTAGCGAATCTAATTTTAGGAAGCACGTTTAATGCATCAGATTTACTGGCTTATACACTTGGTATTATTACCGTAATAATTTTTGAATATAAAATTTACAAATTATGGATTACATAAAACACCTCTTTTTGTCCCGTTTTAAAACAATTGCTCATCAAGAAACTTGGTTATTTACTATACTCTTCGGAATGTTTTTAAGTTTTGGATTTTAGATGTTTATACAAACAAAGCAATCGAGCATCAATTAGATTGAAGTAACAATATGGAATTAAAAAACCACCTAAAAGTATTAATAGGTGGTTTTTTATATTTTATTTTTTTAATATTAGTTATTCATTTAAATACATCATCAAACCAGAATAATCACCATAACCTTGTTGGTAAATGATTTTTCCATTCTCATCAAAATCAAAAGAATTGTATAATTTAATAATTCCAGATTTGGCTTCAGTGGAATCTGTAGCAGGTAAAGTAACTTCCCAAGCACCATAATAGCGCACTGAACCGTCTGGTAATTTAGTATCTGCATTAACACCAGGTAATAATATTGGTGGATTAGTCATAAATTTAAAATCATACTTTGCTAAGAATGCTTTATCACTAGCCTTCGCTTCTTCACTATGAATCATTACCGTATCTACCTCTGCACCAAAGTGAGTACTTAAGGCTACAGAATTTTCGGCATAAATTGAGTAATCTGGTGTTTCATTCTCCCAATCTGAAATTGATTTTAAAACGGTCTCAGAGTTCTTTGCAAATAAGTCATTTGCTGAATTGTCTGGTTCTGCTTTACAACCTACAATTAATAAAGCTAAACATAACATTGAATACATAATTTTCATAATAGTTTTGATTTTGATTAGTTATTAGTACTGAAATATAGTGTATTTATTTAAATATGAAATATTTATAATTCAACTTTATTAAATACCATCCAAATAATCTTGCAAATATGAAAAACGTTTAGTGAGTTTTCCGTTTTTTGTTATTTTGGCACGTTGCAATATCCCATTGGCATCATTATCAAAAAATGCTGGAATAACATGTTGTAAAAACTGTTCGCCAAAACCCTCGCTAGCATCTTGCGGAAGTTCGCATGGTAAATTATCTACTGCCATAACCGTTATAGCATTGTCGTCTTTATAATCTATTTCTTTTTCAGATTCTGGGTCGTAACCGTAAATAGGGTCTGCAATTGTTGAAGCTCTTAATGTGGTAGCCACAGGACCATCAACATCGCAACTTACATCAGCAACTACTTTAATATTAAAATCTTTAGACTTTACATTTTCTCTAGTATATAAATAAGGAGCGCCATCACCGTAGAAATGACCAGCAATATAATAATCCGTCACTTTGGCAAATCGCATAAAATTGGATTCGTAATCTTGTGGGTTGTTGAAGAAATCGAAAACATCAATGACGCTGCCATCTTTTCGTTTGTTATAATCTAAAACATCAATTTTGCAGTAAACGGGTTCATTGAAGGTATTATTTAAATAACCATCAACAGAAACTGATTTTATGCTCATAGCATCTAGCATTTCTTGAGCGCCATTGGACACTTTTCCACTACCAGTAAGCAATATTTTTATATTGGGTAATACAATGCTATTTAATTCTTTAATTAGAGCTGCTTGATTTGGTAACGGTCCTGCTTTTGGTAAATTCCACGAATCGTATTTTAAACCCCATGCACGAAAACCATTATAAGCACCTACAATTCCTGCATAGCGTCCAAACCCAATTAAGCGAAACCCTTTTTCGTTAACTATGGTTTCATGATCGTAAAGCTCAATATTCTTTTCTAAAACAGCTTTTAATAGTTTTCTATTGTATGGTTGTTTTTTTATAGTATGCGAAAAGAAAAAGTATTTTTTATTTTGGATAAGCGTGTCTAGTGGCACTTCTTTTACGCCTATCATCACATCACAATCAGTAACATCATTTGAAACTTCAAATCCTGCAGCTGTATATTCCTTATCTGAAAAAACACGAATATCTGATGATTCTACTTTAAAAATGGCTTTTGGAAATTGTTTTTTAGCTTCTATTAATTTTGATGGTGAAAATACCACACGACGATCTGGTGGGTTTTTACGTTCTTTTATTATGGCAAACTTCATAAATTTACTTTTTTTACTGACACTACTATGATTTGGTACAAATTTTGAACTAATGTAATGGGATTTGAAAGGTTATACAAACTTTTTTGATAACTTTGCTGCCCGCGTTAAGGATTGAAGCGACATCCTTTTTTGTGCTTAGTTTAAAGTTTCAAATAATAGATACTCTTGAATGGATTTCTATATTTGATGAGATACTGAAACAAGTTTAGCACAAGAAAGATATAGCGGAAAGCCTGACCCGATAGGGTAACGCCCAAATAAATTTAATTGATGAGTTCCCGAAACAATCCCGAAAGCTATCGGGACGGGATTAATTCAATTACGTAAATTAAAAATATACTATTTCATTGAAAACGGGGTCGACTGGTTTTGACAGCGAGATTAATTGAACGGTAAGCACGTCGTGTAATGGCATTGAAACACGTAAAAGGCTAGACCAAATTTTAAACGGCGAGAATAACTACGCTTTAGCTGCATAATCCGAATTATAGTAGGATTAAGCCTTGGTGCACTAGGTGTACAAGCTTTATGTCTCCGGAAAGCCTTGATTGACGGCGTTCCATTTTGAGACATCGTAAATGTCAATATAGATTAGGTAGCGCTTTGATGCCTTTTTGAAACTAAAGAAGATAAGTTATTGGTAGGTTGTCTTTAACAAGCTTATAATCGAAAACCCAAGAAAAGAATAAACGTGTAGAAAACTCTTTGGTTACTTGTTTGGACGAGAGTTCGATTCTCTCCGACTCCACTTATTGGGTATCAAAACCCACCAAAAACCCTGTAAATATATGATTTACAGGGTTTTTCATTTTATTTGATATCAGATTATAGCATATAATATCATATAAAAGGTGTGCAATTCGGGTACAATTTTACATGACTAAAAATTGCACACCAATTCAATGTAATCTTCTATATTTCAGTAATTTACAAAAACATAAAGTTTGCTTATTTACACTTATTGGTGTACATTTAGTGTGCAATTTAACAGTAGCGTTATGGAAGATCGTTTTAGCAGTGCTTTTTTCATCCGAAAAAGTAGAAGTAAAAAGAGCAATAAATGTGATATATATTTAAGAATCACAGCAAATGGAAAGCGTTCAGAAATGAGCATTAATCGTAAGATTGACGAAGATAAATGGAATAAACGTTCTTCAAGAGTTATGGGAAGAAATGTCGATTCAAACATGATTAACGCCTATATGGATATGATTACCTCCAAACTCAATAAGATTCATCAAAGACTCAAAGACGATGAAGAATACATAACTTCTTCGAGAATCATGCAAGAGTTTAATTCTGGTGGAAAACCAACTAAATTAGTTTTAGAAGAATTCAAAAAACATAACGAAGAAGTCGATTTACTAATTGGCAGAGATATTTCTAAAAGCACCGCTAAGAGATATTGGACGTGTTATAGTCACGTCGAACAATTTATAAACGAAATCTTTAAAGAAGAGGATTTTAGGTTTCAAGATATAGACTATAGTTTCATCAAGAAGTTTGAAGTATTCTTAAAAACAGTTCGCAACTGCAATCATAATTCGACACTAAAATATATTAATAATTTCAAAAAGATAATTCGTATTGCTTTAGCGAATCAATGGATGGATAGAGATCCATTTTACAATTATAAAGTTCAATTTGAAGCTGTAGAGCGTGAATATCTAACTGCTGAAGAAATAGAAATACTTTATACAAAAGAATTACATTTCGACCGATTGAAAGTTGTTAGAGATATGTTTGTGTTTTCTTGTTACACGGGTCTCGCCTATTCGGATGTTGAGAAGCTATCAAAATCAGATATCACTATTGGTATTGATGGTAAGCAATGGATCAATATTAAACGAACTAAAACGAATACACGAAGTAGTATTCCACTGCTCCCCATTGCCAAAGAGATTTTAAATCGTTATGCCTACGACCCACAAGTGCTAAAAAGTGAACGTTTAATTCCTGTATTTAGTAACCAGAAATCTAATGCCTATTTAAAAGAAATAGCGATGCTATGCGGCATTACAAAGCCGCTAACAACACATTTGGCACGACACACTTTTGCTACTACTGTAACATTAACGAACGGTGTGCCTATAGAAACCGTTAGTAAAATGCTTGGACATAAATCGTTAAGAACGACTCAACATTATGCGAAAATAGTTGACCGTAAAGTTAGCGATGATATGAATATACTTGAAGAGAAACTGAAAACCCAGAGAAAACAGAGGAAAGAAAAGCAATAAACATCCTATATAGAAAGTGTTTTTTGAACATTTTACCTAACAACCATATACATTTTGGCATGCTGTCATGAATGATTTCTTGAGAATTAGACATCACACTACGAAAATTTTAGAAAGAGATTATAGCGGCTGTCCATAGTCTTTATCTTTTCTGCTATGTAATCTATCCACAAAGCCATTAAATGGACTGGTCGGTTTTTCCTTTTCTGTCATAAAACCATTTTTAACAAAATTATTGGCTGCCGTTTTCCAGTTTTTTATATTTAGACCTTTGCTTAATTTCCAATTTTTAGTTTGATAATAAACATAAAATTTTCTTCCTTCTATTTCTGGCCAATTGTTCTCTTTAAAAAAATTTAAAACAACTAATTCATTTTTTGGCCTTGCCAGTTTATTATAGTTTTTATTTGTTTTATGTTTATAAGAAGTTACCAAATTTTGGCCTACTTCTGGGACGGTGTTGTCCAAATTCTGGCTGGCTTTGGCAAAAAAAATGGTCATCTTAATTTTAGAACCTCTTGCTGGATGGTATGATGGGTAATATTGCAGATAGTCCCAATCGTTTAATTCTTTCACGAAGTTGTGGTATGTTGTCTTGGATTTAATTTTTGCTCGCTCCATAATCAGTTCTCGATTAATCGTAATTGTTGTTTTAAAAAATTCCCTGTTCCACTTTTGGAAGAAAGCCAAATACAAGGTCATGTGACCCTGTTTTATCCGAGTGTCATTATGAAATCGTTCGAAGGCCATATTTAGTTGGACGATATAATTTACGTGTTCCATTTATTATCTATTTTTGATTGTGATTCAGTTTTATTTTTTTCAAATTGAGCTTTAAATTCTTCGGGAGTTTTCTCGCGCATAATTCGTCTTTCTTTTTTGGGTTCGGTTGCAGCAAATAGGGATTGCAACATCGCCATTGTTGGTTTGGTTTGATTCTTTTCTATATTTTTTATAATCGCAACAAGTGCATTGATTCTTTTCTTAATACGATTTTCAGTTTCCATTAATCCTGGTTTCAAATCATCTTCTGGAGACAATTCATTCTGATCAAAAAATTCCATCATCGAAAGCAAAGTCATTGAGTTTGATTTTGAAATTGATTTAGAATATTTCCTAAATCTCTTAACCACAGAGCTCTTAATACTCAAGCTTTCAAATCGTTCTTTTTCATAACCTTTATCCATTTTTACGGGAAATTTTTATTGATTTTACTGGGCTGAGAGCATTTTTACGGTAAAAATGATTTTTAGCCTAGTTTTAAATCGCACATAAACACCTAATAATCAATAATTTAAAAAATAGTAACATCGCGTAGCGTGTTACCCTCTTGCTATACATTTTTTTCGATACATCTTCAAAAATCCATACTTACATTGAAGATAATTTAGTAATCAAATTTATCTTTAGGATGACCAAAATTTAAGAACCAAAAAAAGTAATTCTTGAATTATTTTAACTTAATTAAGCTTATGATTACATTATCAACAAAACCATTTACTTATTATATCTTGAGCGTTTTCCTTTTCTTTTTTCTTATTTAGCAGAATCTCTCAAAAAAATAAAATAACTACCAGAAAACAGCATATAGATTTCCTAATTCATCTACTTCCCATAGCGCCATCGCCGTTACCTTTTCCAAATTATAAATCCTAAAATTTGAAGTTCATAAAGATTTATAAAAAGTGCGAAGTATGAGCCTGATTATGCAATCTGTTGAGAAGCAAATTTTACAATTTATGCGGGAAAAGTGATTAAGAAAACAAGCAAGATGTTATTTCCCAATTTTAAATTTGAACGGAATGTTTCGCGTTGGCTAAAATTACTGGTTGTGGTAATGTAGCGTCTGTCCGATAGGCAGGTGCGAAATGGACATAACGAGTATTGCGCGGAACTGGAAGCTCTTAATATTGAGTGAATGAAGCTTTCACGGAATGAAGGAATTAGTATGTGCTGGAAGTGTGGCAATTAAAACCCCAATTCTTATTTAATTTTTAAAACACTCCTTAAATGTTTTAAATCATTATAAAGCACTTCTTTATCAATCATTCTAAATAATCTATAATTAGAACAATGCAACCCTCCACTACACTTTTTAAGACTCTTACCAGAGCTACAGTAACACAAGTCTCTAATACGCAATTTTTTATTTTGCAGTCTTTGAAGTATCAATCTTCCAATGCTCCTAACATCTACTACTCCTAATATGTCTTGATATGATTGAACAACTCCCATTGCTCCATGATCATACTCAGCGTAGCAATATGTTCCATTAATTTCATAGTAAGAGTTGTTTTCAAAATAGCGCACAACAATTTCATCTACAAACTTCACTAGTGATGCAATTTTTGTTCTTAAAAGAATCTGTGATTTAGCCCCTGTTGTAAAACAACAAGAGCCAATATCAGTATACATATGTCTATCCATTTTTATAGGGATACGACCTCCAACCTCATAAACAGTAGGGAAAAACCTAGGATATGAATCTAGTTTTATAATCAGATCATAGCTATCACCATCTGGTAAGAATAACTCGCCACTCAATGAATTATCATCTGAATGATAAGCTAATCCTTTATGTTTATCTAATACTTCTTCAATCTGATTTTTAATATCCATAAGGTTTAGGCTTTATAATAGCTGCACCTAACGACTTCTTTAAACTATTGCTTTTAGATTCTTCATCTTTGTCATCACCTAATGGAAACCTAGTCCCAAATTGATTATTTCTTAATATCTCAGACGCTGCTTTAAAGTTTTTTTCTTCCGAAGCATTATCACAATCTTCTTTAAGGCTTTTGAGTGTTGACAAGAAGTTTGATTTTCTAGTTTCACTATAGTTTTCAAAAACATCTTCATCTGAAGGTGTTGTAGGTCTAAAGCATTTGAATCCATTATTTTTATTCAGTTCCGTAGCAATAGCTTTTATGGTTTCTCTAAAAGCCTCGTCTAAATTATCTGCATCAACGTAATGATTTGTTGCTAAAATCGTTAACTCAAATCCACTTGGCAGTTTTAAATTAGTATTCTTGTTCTCTCTGAAATTTTTCCATGCTTTTAAACAACGTACGATGGCTTCTAGTCTAGACCTTGTTTTCTTTTTTTCGTTATACCACTCATAGAATTCTTTGGGATCACTCTCTATCCAACCTTTTGATTTATGAGCAAGTTCAATAACACCATCTTCTTTATAGTAAATAGGTAAATCTATGTGATGTCCGTCTGCATAGACAACTCTTACGCAAGTTGTTTTCCTGATTGAGTCCTTTCCTGTATGGTTCTCCGTTGCTTTGTATACCCAATCGTGCCAGGTATTAATTGATTGTTTAATGTCATCATCATTTTTTTTGATAAAATAAACGCCATAATCCGTATCATAGTCTAACAAAGGTTTTCCTTCTTCATCATATGTTACAAGTGGGTTCACGGTAGTTCCCATCTCTGAAGAACCTTGGGGATGAAATTTAGGTTGAATCTCATCTGGTTTGTTGTCCCTAAACCAATTTTGTATTTTCTTTTTAAGCTCTTTTCTGCTTTTTTTTAAAGAATCTTTCCTGCTCTTATTAAGCTTAATCTCTTTATCAAACTTATTGTACTCTTTGTTTAATACTGCCATAGTTATCTATTTTAGAAATCGTGATTTTTATTATTACTTACCCATTTTAGGTCTTTGAATTCTCCTTTAGTTTGGTACGGACTTCTATTTGTAAAATAGCGTCCAGATAGCTTCTTTTCATTTCCATTCTTAATGAATTTAACCACCTCTGTTCCATAATGTGGTGGAAAGCCTTGTTCTGTGCTTCCTTCATTTAGGTAGTTGTATATAAAATTGAAATGTTGTCCATCCTGTGTGTGCTCAATGTACATTCCTTTATTTGAGGATGGAGAAGACATAGAACCATCAGCTTTCTTGGTAAAAGATGAGATATTTATATTACTGCCTGTTTGTGAAACAATTTTTATATGCTCAAGCTCGCCCGTTTGAAGGTCTCCATTCTCATCTTGAAACTGATATATTAATCGACCTTCATATCTACCTGAGAAATCTTCTACCCAAAATAACCAACTAAATGGTTTATATTTCCACAAATATTTTGTTATCGTTACTAGTATTAGTGTTAGTATACTAAAAACTGATATTGATAATCCAAATGATTCTTTAGTTAAATAGATTAGTAAAAATCCTCCGACGATAAGAAAGATTAAGAATTGTGGGTGGTAATACTTTAGATAGTCTTTTTCCATATTGCATTGTATTTTGAAATTAATACTGCAATACTACGAACCTACTATGCAAAGTAATTGCATAGTAGATTATAACATAGAAATAGTAAGCTAATTTGCTTGATTGAAGTCTTCCACAATTTTGAAAATTACATCTGCCTGCTTTTCTGTAAACACGCCATCAATTCCCATACTGTGATAATTCTTAAATGGTGAATCATAAAGCTTCTCTGGATTTACCTTTCCGTTTTTAAGTAAAAACTGTTTTAAGGTATCTATAAATTGAATTTGCTTTGAATTTAATTGATAAGCATTAATAAATCCAGCAAAAGCCTTATTGACGTGTTCAGCCGACAAACCCATAAGCGATACTATAAAATCGGTTAAGTTTAATTGCAAGCCTAACTCCTGTTCTACTACTTCTCGCTCTGCTATAGTTGGAAAAAGTATGCTCTCCAAACTTTCAAGTTCTTTTTTAGTAATAGTTTCTCCGTTTCTAATACGACTAATTGTAATGTTGTCCTTGTTGTTTCTAATTAGTTCTTCTAATCGATGAATATTATTTGCAAAAGGTGAAGTGGTATAGTTTTCATTTGCCTCACTAACATAATCAGTTACAATAACCTCATTTTCTCGTAATTCATCTTCAAAATCTGTAGTCACATAGCGCTGATCTACTGGATCAATATACTTAGTTAGATTACGAATTCCTTTTCTTATTTTTTCAAGGTGTTTAATACCATCTTCTCTCCAGAATGTTTCTTCTAATGGCAATTTTATTAAATCTTCGTTCTCTTTAACTTCTGGTATGGTTGTTTTTTTAAGTAATTTTTTTGAAGTTATCGCAACTTTAGTAATAGGTATATTAAAACTAGCCACAAACTCTGGTGCATTTGGTGTTTCTAATCGTTTAATTATTAAAGCATAAAGTAATTTATCATAAAACCGTGCTAAATCTGTATCTCCTTTTAATGGTTTTACTAATGGTGCAAGGACATCATTAACAATCTTAATGTCTTTTTTTGAAAGATGATTCCACAATTCCCTATTATCACTTCCATAATCCATTACCGTTTTTAATTGCATCTTTACATCAAATCGTTGTGTATCTAAATTGGCAATATCATCATACAATTCATCTAACAATTCTTTTCTGTAGGCTTGTAAATTTTCATCAGATTGAAACTTGCCTTCTCTTAAATACTGTGCCAATTGTAGTTTTAAGCCAAATACAATTTCTATCAAGCTTATTTGAGTGCTTGATTTTATTCCATTAGGATTCTGTTTAAAAAACTCAAAGTTTCCACATAAATCAAAAATCACGAAACGCTCCTTATCCATACCTACACCAAACAAATCTGGACGCAAACGTGAACCACGACCAATCATTTGCCAGAATTTCGAAAAAGATTTAACGGGTTTATAGAATACTAAATTAACACAACTAGGTGCATCAATACCTGTATCGAGCATATCAACTGAAATGGCTATTTGCGGTAGTCTATCTTTTTCTTCGTCACAGAAACGTTTAATAAATTCTTCGGCTTTTGGTTCGCCATGAGTAATTACTTTTACATAATCATTACCAAATTGCTCTTTATCTAAGTTTAAAAACATATCCTTTAAAAACTGAGCATGCTTTTTATTACGTGCAAAAAATATGGTCTTTCCTAATTCTTCATTACCACGTTTTTTAATACCGTGTTTTAAAATAAACTGTAATGTTTTTATGGTTGTATTTTTATTAAACAACCATTTATTTAGTGCTTCAGATTCTACCCACTCTGTTCCAGTAGCTTCTTCGCCATCTAAAATTTCGTTTTCAAATTCTTCTTTTTCTTCTTCTGAAAGCTCATCATATTTTATGCCTTGTCTTAAAAATTTAGTCGGCACTTCAATAGAACGATATGGTGTTAAATGTTCATTGGCAACTGCTTCGTCAAAAGTATAAGCATCTGTTGGCGATTTGTCTGGCAACCCAAAAGCTTCAAAGGTGTTTCTGTCAATTTGCTCAATTGGAGTTGCTGTTAACCCTAAAAATAAGGCATCAAAATATTGAAATATAGCTTGGTATTTTTTATAGATTGAGCGATGCGCTTCATCAATAATAATTAAATCGAAATGCCCAACGCCATAAAATCTGTGGTCATTATCCTTAGCATCATCAATCATTCTCATCATGGTATTGTAGGTTGAGAATGTAAACCTAGCTGTCATATTATCTTTTTCCTTCAACAAATTAACGCTAGCATGCTCAGGAAGGTGTTTTACAAAATTAGATTTTGCCTGACTTACCAAACTTTTTCTATCTGCCAAAAACAAAATACGTTTTGCCCAATTGGCTTCCAGCATTATTTTAGAAAACGCTATACTTGTTCTGGTTTTTCCTGTTCCTGTTGCTAAAACTAGTAATGCTGCTCTATGCGTTCCTATTAATTTGCCCGACTGTTTATCGTTTCCAACAAAATGCTCGCTAATACTTCTAATAGCTCGCATTTGGTATTTTCTATCGGTAATTTTCAAATCAATTGGCATTGAACGAATGTCTTTTCTATGCTCTCGCCTATACATTTGAGTTTGTAATTCAGCTTTGGTATAATAACCATGCACTGGTCTTGCTTGCTTATAAAATTGGTCGTCCCATAAGTAGGTTTCAAATCCATTAGAATAATACATAATAGGACGTCTGCCATACATTTTCTCTAAACTATCCGCATAAAGTTGCGCTTGGTTTTCTCCTTTGGAAACACTTTCTAATGATTTTTTGGCTTCTACCAATGCCAATGGCAAACCGTCATCATCCCAAAGTACATAATCTACAAAACCTGTTTCAGAACTGTTGGTTGACTTCGGCATATAATTGACCATGAATTCTTTATCATTTACACCTTGTAAATCCCATCCGGCTTCTCTGAGTGTAACATCAATTAATTGTCGTCTTGTTTCAGCTTCATTACGAGGATGCTTATTTGCATTTTTATCTTGGGTATTAGCAATTTCCTTGTTATTCTCAAACTGTTGTTGTTTGGCTTCAAGCTGTTGCTTAAACAATTCATTCTTTTGAGCTAAAGTTTCTTTTTCTTCATTAGATGCTTCTAGAGCCTTTTGGAACGTTGCGAGGTCTTTATCTAATTTCTTTTGTAAACTTGTAACCTGTTTTTTAGCTAAAACAGTAACATCATCACTAGGTATTACATTAAAATCGAAAAGACCCAAAGTACCTAAATCGGTTTCAGTATAAGACTTGGCAAACCATTTTGTAAAATAATATAGATGTTCAATAGTTGTAAGGGCATCTATATCGCTAACTGGTTTATTATGCGTCGCTAAATTTCCTGTTTTACGAATTAAATGTAACTCGTTGTATAATTTAATATTAAACTGTTGCTTAAAATCTTCTTGCACCATAAGGTTGTGCAAACCACTATCAAAAGGAGTTTCTAACTCGTCGTCATTGGCATACATCCAATTTATAGCCACCTCTAATGCCATACGTGCATATATAAGCGAAGTTCTAGCATCGGTTTTAGCAAACTGCTCAGCTTTAGAGGCTCTGTTAAAAAGAGCTTCCCATTGATACGCTAAAAACTGAAAGTTTGAATTCATATTTCTAAAATACTATATTTATTTATAAGCAATCCTTTTTAAATAACTAACTGTATTAAAAGGTTGCAACACAATATCTTCTACAGGTCCAACATATCTATTAATGGCTTGTGCAGCTGGATGAAAAGGATGTTGCTTTGCTGTTAATTTTATACACCAATAATTTAGCTCATGTTTTTTAAGACGTTCTAAAATAAAGGCTGCATATTTAATTAGATAAGGATGTTGAAAACTAGTAATTGTATTTCCCCAAGCCAACAATACGTCGGATATTTGAAACTCATTTTTCAAAATAAAATCATCAAGAAGGTTTACATTTTTTATTAATACTGCTTCATTTTCTTCTAATGGTAAATCGTTAGGATGTGGTGTTCTTTGTGGCGATACATTAAATAATACCCAACCATCATAACCATTGGCTTTAGCAATTTTCTCCACATTATTTGTGGTACCATCATGTTTAAAAGCATTTGCTGTACTAGGGTTTAAACAGATTGCCAAAAGGTTTCTTTTACCTTTTTTGCCCAAAACATATCTTACTTCGGAATCGTTTTCTGGTAGACTTAAAAGCTTTGTTTCCATATACAATAGTTTTCAATCATTCTTTTTTAACTTTTAACTCGTTACACCAACGTCCCCTTAAATGCCTTTTGCAACAAACAATTAAACAAATCCTCAGATTCTTGTAACTCTTTCTTGGCCAATGTCTTTTGTTGCTCAATTAAGGCTATTTTTTCTGCGAACTGATTTTGAAGTTCGATTGGTGGTAAAAGAATCTTAATTTTCTTCAAAGCAACAATCTTTAATTCTGCAAATGTTGTTCCTGAAGCTATATTTGAATAGTTAGTTCTAAATAATTCTCTCAAAAAGAATTTAAGGTAAAAACTATTAATTTTTGAAGCATCAACTTTAATCCATAGTACTCGACCATCCTTAAAATAAAATGGCTCGTTAGTTTCAACACTTAAAATTCTGCCATCAGGACATATTGATGGCATTAATAAATCACCAATTTTTGGAACACCAGTTGCTTTAGCTAAATTCTCGTAATGCGCCTGAGTTAAAAATAAATCAGCTTTTATCGATTTACCTTCACTTAATTCACCTATCTCTTTACCGCGATAAAATGGAACACCTGATTCAACAATATCTTTTACAAATACTCTTCTACTAGAACCTACTCCACAAATATTCTTAAGTAATTCTTTTTTAAAACCTTTAGTATTTATTCTTGCATCCCCAAACATATCCAAAAATATACTTTGTGCTAGCAAATTGTATTCTGTAAGTAATTGTTTGGTTTTATCGCGTAAAGCGGCAGCATCTTCCAAAATTTGGGATATTTTTTGTTGGGATTTTAGTGGTGGAAGTGGGATTTTAACTCCTAAAATTTCTTTTTTTCCAACATTAATTTGCAAACCACCCCCAGCGAACATTTTATAGTAATTTCTGTGTATCGGATGGTTTAAAATATATCTTAGATAATTTTTATCCGCTTGTGAAGAGTCTTTGATGACCAATTTACCAGCACGTTGATTTAATAACCAAACATTTTCTCCTGTTTCAACAATTGTTGGAATACCTAAAATTTTAGGGTCATTTGCAAGGTCAGTCATTGCTATTACCAAATCTCCATCCTTAATCAAATAGTTAGAATATTTTTCTTGAAAACTATTGGGTAAATATCTCAAGTTATAATTATTATCAAAAGTTCCGCCAGGTCTAATATTGCTCATTCTTAAACTAACGGTTTGAGAAGCTTCTATATAATCGTCAGATTTAAAAGCATAGCCATTTTGCAAATCACATACTGTTCCTAATTCTTTCAAATTCACTTAGTTTAAATTTAATTTCGATAACAGTTGAGTTCTTTCTTTCGATAACTTATTAATTCTATCAATTATAATATTTGGTTCATCATACTCAACTTCCTCATAAACTATTTCTTTATAACGATTAATGGATAAATCCCAATCGTTATCTTTTATTTCTTTAAAAGGCACTAAAAAGGACTGTGAAGTGCGGTCTGCATAATTATGTGTGCAAGTACTATCTAAAAATTCATTAAAACCTAAATTGTCTGGTACATCATTAACATGTAATAATTCGCCATTTTTAGCGTGCATTTTACTAAAATATGAGCTTTTTAAATACTTGTAATGGTCTAAAATTTGAGGCAGATTAAAGTTGGTATGCGCTTTTGCTAATTCAGCTACATTAATAGCATCGCCAAAACTAAAGGCTTCAAAAATGTCTTGGTCAACTAACAAGTTTCTTTTATCATCTAAACTTTTACCATCTGCTAGCATATCATAAAACCAAACATTATCTGTACCGCCTGCTCCTGTTTTAGTAAAAATCATTATAGCTGTACTTACTCCAGAATACGGTTTAAACACACCACTTGGCAATGAGATAATAGCTTCTAATTTATTATTTGCTAATATTTCTTCTCGTATGCTTTTGTGTGCTTTACCAGCACCAAAAAGTACGCCGTCTGGTACAATGGTTGCTGCCCGTCCTCCAATTTTTAATTGACGTAGCATTAAGGCTAAAAAAAGTAATTCTGTTTTGGTGGTATTGGTAACGTTTTTTAGACCTGGCGAAATGCTTTCTTTATCAATAGTGCCTTTAAATGGTGGGTTTGCTAATACTAGTGTATAGGCATTTGCTACTGTATTATCTTTACTTACGGCATCTACATCTATAATATTAGGTTCTTCTACACCGTGTAAATAGAGGTTCATAGAGGCAATACGCAACATGGTCGCATCGAACTCGGTACCATTAAACATGGTTTTATTAATGTGGTCTTGGTATTTATCGCGTTCAGTAACGCTATAATGTTTATCTACATACTCTTTAGCAGCTACTAAAAAACCTGCTGTACCAGCAGAAGGGTCGCAAATAACATCATCTAGTTTTGGTTGCATTAACTCTACCATTAACTTAATAATATGGCGAGGTGTACGGAATTGCCCAGCGGTTCCGCCACCTTCCAGTTTAGATAATAGGTACTCATAAATATCGCCTTTGGTGTCTTGATTGCTCATATCTATGGCTTCGAGCTTTTCCATAACCTGATCTAAAACGGCTGGTTTACTGATACCAAAAGTTGCACCTTGCATGTAAGTACTGAACAAACTTTTTTCTTTACCTATTGAGCGTATAAATGGAAAAATGCCATTTATGGTGTCATTAAAAATATTGTGTCGTTCGTTAACGTCCATTTCTTTTAAGTTTTTCCAACGGAATTGTTGTTGGTCTCCTCCAAAAATTGGTGTTATGGTTTTATTTAAACGTTTTGCCATACGCTCGTTTCGCGTTTCGGTTTCGTCTAAATCTTTAATAAACATTAAATAGGTTAATTGCTCTACTATGGTAATGGTATTTGCAATTCCCCCTGTCCAGAAGGTATTCCAGATTTGGTCTATTTGTTGTTTTAATTGGCCTGTTATCATTTGGTTTATTTGGTGTGAATTTTTAAATATAGTTTTCGTAATGCGTTTGTGCGAATTCAGGTAGCCATTCTAATATTTCCATTATCAAGAATACATTTGCGAGAAAAGGAATTTTCACTACATCTGTATTTGACAAGTGTGAATACCCATTGGTAGACTCCTTTAATTTTCTAAAAGCAGATTTAATTACTTGTGGTACATCTTTATTTATCCTATGTCCAGAGATATTTTTGTTTTCCATAAATTTTGTGCAATGCTCCTGAATAGGCAAACCATTGTCTTTAAATAATTCAATTGGTATACAAGGTATTTCCTTGTTCAAGGAGATATATATTCCTTCAAGCAGGTCTCGTTGAATATTCAAATTTACTTTACGATAATCTTTTTCATTATATGCCTTTATAATGTTTACAAGAAGAGGTTCATAGTCTTTTGAAACAATAACCATATCAAATGCCATAAATGCTTCATTAAATTGCATTCTTATTGAGCGGTATTCAGATTGCGTAATTTCATTTATTATGAATTGAAACATAGTCTCTCTTTGATTATCATTTTTTTCAAAGATTTTAACGTTATCTTCCAAAGCCTCAAAACGCTCCATAAAACCTGTGTTTACGCAATATGGAATGTGCCTATCAATTTCTTTTGAATATTTATCAATATCTCTCATTGCACGAATTACGAAATTGTCTTTTTCAGTTTCTTGATCTGCTTCAATTTTCCCTTTACCATCAAGTATTACAAATTCAATTTTAGAATCTTTCTTAAGAATATCAAAACCATTCTCCCAATCTAGTTCATAAACAATTTGAATATTCTTATATCTTGCAGGACCAGATAATGATTTGCAGTAATCTTCTTTGTCATCTACTAGAAGGACTTTTATAGGTTGTGCCATAATTTATTTAGGTAATGTTATTAAAAATTCAACGTTGTAAGGTAAAATACCAAACCCTTCCTGTTTTTTTAATTCAATTAATCCTTTGTGATTTTTAATTATTTGTGCAATTAAAAAGCCTCCAAATCCACTTCCAACATCTGACTTTGAAGAATTTCCTTTAGCTAAAAAGTCTTTGATTGTGAATTGTGGTGGTAAATGCTTTCCATTATTTCTAATTGAAATCTGGATTGAAAGTGTATCTTTTGGTTTGATTTCTATCCATACTGTTGGGTTAACAATTTCATCTTTAAACCCATGTTTAATGGCATTATTAATGAAGTTATGAATTAAAATTCGTAATTGTTTACGATCTGCCAATATTTCAACTTCTTTACCTGTAACTTTTATAGTTATACTAGGATACTCTGATACAAAATTTAGTAAAAATTGTTTTAGTTCTATGTATTCTTTTATTGGTTCAGAGATCGAAATAACTTTAACTGCTTGATTTAAAATATAATCAATATCAGTTATTGCACGATTCATTCTATTTAGTGTATTCTCAAGGGAGTGTATATTTATTTGTTCTGGAGTATCAGTATCAAAAACAGGCACAATTATTTCATCATTGCTTAAAGTGCCTTTTGACTTTATCTTGTCACTTAAGTATTTACTCAATGAAGAAAAATCATTTCCTAAGCCTGAAACCGGTTGTTTCAAGGAATGCTTTAGCGTTTTTATAAAGTCTTGTTCCTTGTTATTAACATCTTCTTCTTGGACTGGATTCTCTGTTTTTCTGAATTCTTTAAAGAGGATGTTTTTTTGCTCTTCCAAACTAGGAACCTGTATTCTAACTTCCATTAAATTACTAATGCTCAATCTAGCAATAGTATCTCCTTTGGAATAATACTCAACTTGTCTTGTCACATAAGGTTGCGTTAACTCTCTAGCAACATATTCATCTAAAACTTCATCTTCATTAAATTTTAGCCAATACACATTTTGTCCTAATGCAAAGGATGTGTCAATTGGTAAAACCGAGGCTTTAATTTTTTTATTAAAGGCACTCAATACCACGCCACCTCTTACAATATGTTTATCTATATTTTGAATTTCATCATGGTCGATACCTAGCATATTTTCTTTTGGCTCAAAATAAAGGTCGTTTTTATCGATATCTCCCGTTTTAATAAGCTTATACTCACCTCCAACATACAAGGTATTTTTATTTCGGAACATGGAACCGTATTTGCGCTGTTTTAATAGTTGATCAACATGATATAGTTTATGACCAGGTTTGGCCTCTATATCATCAATATCAACTACATATCGCTTTGGGTTTAGATTGTAATGAAAGAGGTCTTGATATGTTATCGTTCTAGAAACATCTCGAATTAATTTTTTAGTATTAATAGTTTTAACTATCTCTAACATGTCCTCTTTTACTATGTTTGAGGCATCTAAAAAGAATACTTGATTATCTCTATTATTAAAATCGAAAATGAGCATAGAAACATTTATTGCTGTATTTTCGAACATACCATTAGGAAAGGCTATAACAGCTTCTAAAGCACCAGAGTTTATTATTTGCTCTCTAGCTTCCTTATTAAATGATGCTTGGCTACTTAAAACACCTGACGGCACGATTAGTATAGCTTTATCTAACTCATTATGATTATTCTGTAATTTCGATAAAATATGATCAAACCCTCCTCTTGAATTTCTGGCCGCACTTCTTCTAAATGGTGGAATGAAAACACCTGTAGTTGTAGTTTGGGACATCATATAGGTAAAATTACCTCGGTCAATTAATTTTGAAACTATTCTGTTGATTTGATTATCATATTCAAACTCATTAAAAAGGTTCGGGTTATGCTCACTTTTAATTGAGAACGTTGCCCCTTTATTATCTGCTGCAATTTTTAACAGGAAATCATTATACCCCTCAAAATAGGTTTCAATAGCATTGTCATTTATTTCAAACCAGTTTAGGCCTGATAAAACTGCTATTAACTTATCACTTAATCTTAACGACTTACTCTTTGATTGTTTAAAAAACCAGTCACATAATTTGTATGCCACCAGTAGTTTTTCCCTTGGTTGGTTATTTCTATCAGTATACTTAAAATTTGGCTCTGACAATGTATTATAAGCAAACCTGTAATTATCCTCATGTAATAGTTCTTCGAGTGCATGAACAAGTACATCAATTTTATTTGCCTTACCATATGTTCTTATCGCGCTGGATTCATGTACCAGCTTATTACGATAGTGTTGAAATTTTAAACTTACAATATCATCTTTTACTAATTTAACCTTACCTGTCTCCCTTGTGAAGAGTTTTGTGTAATTATTTGCTCTTGTTGTTACTTGAGATGCAGAGACTGGAAGTCCATCCTTACGCTTGTAAAGCTTTAGATTATTTATAATATCAGCTATATCTCTTGATTGAAGAGGTTTTTCTGCATTTTGCAGGACTTGTTCTATAGCTTCGTGTAATGTCATAAATAATATATATCTTTTTTAATTTTACTCTGCAAATTAACTAATTAACTGTGCAATGTATTCGCATAGTTACTTAACGTAAAATTGTCCCATCCCTTTTGAATGTTCTCTCATTTGATTTTTTAAAGACTCAGGCTCAAGCACTTCTACATCTTGACCATAAGACAATAATTGCTGTACCAATTCTAGGTTAATGATGGTTTCAAACCAAATTTGATCTTGTTTTTCTTCTTCAATAAACTCATCATAATCAGGCTGAAATGGTTTTGTTTTAAAATAGTTTTCTCTACCATTGTGAAAGCGTAAGATTACTTTTTGTACTTGAGCATTGGGCATTCTTCTGACACCAACCATTGTTCTAAAAAAAGTATCCCAATCGGTATCCGATTCGCTATAATCTGCATTCTCAAGTATATCAAAATCGATCAGCCTCTCATCTAAGGGAATACTCCATTCTTTTATTCCTCTAGTACTGTTTAAACCATAGACAAACCATCTCCTATTATACTGCTTTAGAACATGTGGATGAAAATCAAAACTAATAGATTTATCAGCTTTAAAATCTTGAAATACAACTCTTAATACATCTCTCTTTTTTATAGCTAAGTATAATGGCTTTAAATATTTAATTCCTTTGTATTCCTCATTATGGTCATAAAATAAGATTTTTGAAGCGTCGTTTTCTTGCTCCTCTTCATCTTGAAACTTAATTAAGGCTTCTGCTAATTTGTTATACTTTGGATGATTCTCAAATCTAGATAATAGTTGTTGAGCAGCTTCAATTAAATATTGCTCATATTTTTGCAATGGTCGTTGTGCAATAGTAAAATTACCATCAGAGTATTTATATTCCCTTATTCCTTCTGGTAGTGGTGCATCAAAGCCTTCTTTTTTATCTCTAAAAACTTTAATATCGTCACGTAATGTTCTTTCTGAAATTTCTTCTCCAGGATATAATTCTGCAATACCTTCATTCAGAATTCTCAATAATTCCTCAAAGCCATAAGACTTATTCCGGAAGCAATTATCTAAAATATTATATCTCAAGTGTGCGTGTTTGCTATTTGCCATTATCCTATTCTTAAAATTAATTTATAGCAACTTCAATTTTGAGCTGAGTTTTTTTCTTATTTATCAATTCTTTAAATTCCGTTTTTCGTTCTTGCAAAAGAAAACTATAGTCAATCAATCCAGACCATTCACTCATTCCTTTTTCAATTCGCTTCCAAAGATTTTCAATCGCTTTTTCTGGTATGTGTGCTTTAAGCATTGCTTCGTTAAAATCCTCGCGTTTTAGTTTTCGTTTTTTACCGTTTATGTTTAAAGCCAAATCTTCTAAATCGTCGGGCAATAATAATTGTGATGAAATCATATCGTAAGCTGGTGTGAGTTCGTATGCATTGGGTTCTTTTGCAATAAGCGAAAAATTCTTTAGGTGCATATCATTATTTCCTATTAAGAAAGACACGATCACTTGTTCATAAAAATGAACAACATCCTTTATGGGGTTTTTAGAGTAAGCTATTATCCCTTTGGCAATTTGCTCGTAAGACCCTCTGTACTTATGTTCTGTTAGTCGCTCATTAAATTGACAAGCATCTTCCATAGCAAACTTATCGCCTTGCGCATTACGATCTATACGTCTCGTTATGTAAGCCAACTCTCCACCTTTTAAAGGCAGTAATAAAAAAGGAACGGTTTCAATGCCACAAGCTTGGGTCATTAGCATACACAAAGCTTCTAGTTCTGGCATTTGTGGATAAGCAGAATAAGGTGGTTTTAAAATATATCTTCCGTTTAAAGCACCAACTATGGTTAAGCGCTCTTCAGTAGCTATTTTTGTAAAGCCCATTGATAATTTAGGCTGTACACCCGTTACTATAATACGCTGTGCAACGTTTTCTTCAGCAAGCTCATTTATTTGTGACACGTCATAGTCTAATTGAAATACAGGTGTATCACTTTCCCAAAAACGAGCAAGACAAGCAGGGTGATACTGATGATCTCCTGATGCTAATGGTTTATGACAAGCTAAACAACTACTCATTTTCTATAATACTTATGTTACCTATGCAATCACGACAGGTTGTTAGTAATAATCCCATGCGATCTCTCGGGTTGAGCTTCCAGTTTTTTTGTGCAATATCTAGCAACCACCCTTCTGGAATTAGTCCATCAAAAAATGGAAATAAATTATCTGATACAAAAGGGTCTTCCTGTAATGGAAATGTTAATGATACAGGTGTTGCATTTTTCAATGATAAATAGGTTTTATCATATTGAAACAAATAACCTTCGTCATTTTCAGTAAGCATTCCTGCTTTTTGATTACTCACCCAAATTTCTCCTTGTCTCATCGCTTATAGGTGTTGGTGTTAATGTATGTCCAAAAAATAGTAATACTTGATTTACTTTATCGGTCATTAAATTTGGTTTTCCTTGCTCCAGGTCGCGCACAAAGCGAAGTCCAACGCCAGTTAGGTCAGACAAATCTAATTGTGTCAATTTACTTTCTTTTCTGCTTATTCTAACGAAGTCAGCAATAGCGTTATGTCGATTCCAATCTTTCATAATTATACCCATAAAGGTGTAAGATGATGCAATATATGAATTTTATACCTCATTAGGTATAATTTATAAAAATAATTATTAAATATACCTTTAAGGGTATAAAAAATTATCCAGTTAATAAAACATTCCTAATAACGCTTATGAATTGAAAGCAAAAGTGTAAATTAAAATAAACTATATGTAATTACATATAATATTAATTGAACCCGTACTTTTATATATACTTGCATATAGAATTAAGAAAATCTTTACTTTTCTATTTTAAGAAGATTATCATTATTTAAAGACTAATTTGCAATTCGCGAAACGTAAATTACAAATTGAAAAAATAAAATTTGTGCCATTTTGATGAATTTTGAGAAATTCGGACAACCCAAATGTTAAAGTTTGTTAAATCGAGACCAATTCGGTTACCTTTAAAAACAGAACCTTTTGGAAGCACTATAAACACTAGAAAGTTAAATATATGGTCGTTGTCTCCGACTCCACACTAAAAATCTTCAACTAATGATTTCTGATTAGTTGAAGTTTTTGTTTTTGAATATTAGACAGCCCATACATGGTAATTTGAATATTCAGTAACCTTTCAAATGATGTTTCATAAATTTCCTTTTTAAACTCTCATCTGTTTTTTCCTAATCCTTAAATCCCGTAACTTTTTGACTTGATTCCATTTCTTTTAAAGTTCTTGACTAAAATTGGAAGTCATGGTAAAATCTGTTAAACAAAAAGAGCTCCTACGAATCTAATCATAGGAGCTCTTTTTATAAATAAAAAACAAACTTAACTAACTTTTTGCTTTTCTTTCATCTTTTTTAACAACATTAATTCATGCTGTATTTCTTCTTTTCTTTCAGTAAATTTTCGAACTCTTGCATCAATTAAATCTTGATTTTTAATACGAGCTTGACGCCTTTGCTCTGCTTTATCTAATTCTTTTTGTTGAATTTTTTTCTGCTTCATTTTCTCCATTGCCACAGAAAAATATGAAAACCCATACATACTCAAAAATAAAAGGGCAATAATTCCTAATATGACGAAACCGTTATCCATTATACAAATAATTTTAAAATGCTATTAATAAAACCTTAAAAAGAAACCATTAAATTAATATTTTCATAACGAAATGGTAAACTTTACAACAAAATAAGTAAAATTTATACGCTATTAAAAATAAAAAAGGTGAAGTACTAAAAAAAGTAGTTGAATGTGCAAAATAAGTAAAAAACCTCGCCATTATATAATGACGAGGTTTTTTATAAGAGAAAAGGTTAAATTTATTTTTTGTTAAAATAAACTATTATTTTCCACTCATATGTGCGTTATATGACCACATTTCATCCCAAGAGTTTGAAAAACTATTACTACCTAAATCTCGAAAAAGTTCCCAATTTTCTTCTCCATTGACCTCATCAAAAACCTTCTTAAAATCATTGTCATCTTCGTCCATTTCTGCCCAGTTTTTCATAAAACCAACTGTTGCAATATGTCTTCCTAAATCACCTTGTCTAAATTCATTAACATAAACACCCCATGGATTTTCTCCTTTCATCTTCTTAATTGTTTTACTTACATATTCTAAAAAAGCAAACGCTCCTGGTATTTGTCCTTTTTCAATTTCATGATATCTAACAAATAATAACGGATAAGCTGATGCATCACCATCCATCATAGACGTATTAGATAATTTTGCATTTGCTTTCCAATATTCTATAGTATGCATTTTTTTTACATAAGGCATCACATTATCTCTCCAATCCTCATCATGTCCACCTTTACTTGGGCGCGTATCATTATGCTTATAATTCATCGGGCCCATCATCCAGACTATCTTACCTGCATTTGGTCCAGAAACAATATTATATACTGTAGCATCGTAAGTTCCTGCTTTGTGGTACTTAGCATTGTGGGCTTTCATATTATCTCCTAAAACTTTTAATTTGGTATGGTCTGGAGACAACATGATACTTTCCCACATAGCATATGAGTCATCTTCTTGTGCATTTACCGTAGACACAACGCTTAATGTAATTGCTAACATTGTAATTAATGAAATTGTTTTTTTAATCATAATAAATTATTTAATTGGTTGATTAATAAACTATATAACTATTATATAGAGTTAACACTAATAAATTATTCTAGGGGAGAGAGAAAAAAATATAAACTAATTGGATATTATTAAATCAATTAGTGAAAGGATCAAGATTTGAAGTATACTAATATACAAATTTATTAAAAACTCAAAAAGTAATTGTAAAAAAAAAAAAAAAATTAGGCAATGGAAAGTTTATAAATTATTTACTTTCTATAGGAAGACCTTTAGACATCCAATTTAATATGCCTCCCTCTAAATCGTAGATTTTGGTAAAACCAGCTTTTTCAAATTCAATTGCACTTTTACCACTGCGTTTACCAGAACGGCAATAAATATAAACTGGTTTTTGCTTATTTAACTTATCAATATTACTAGTAAAATCATCTGATAAAAAATCAATATTTACAGCATTGGGTATATATCCAGTTACATACTCACTTGGTTTTCTAACGTCAATAAGCTGGACTGAATTATTATTTAGAGACGATTGAAATTCTTCTGGAGTAAGGCGAGTAACTTTTTTATTAGTTGTAGTTTGACAATTAAAGACAAATACACTTAAAAGCATACATATAACTATTATAAATCTTTTCATTTGTTTATATCTATTGTTTTTTATTGGTCACATGTAGCATCCATTTAATCATTCCCTTGGGTATCAAGATTTAGTTATGGATGTTTCATAAAGACCTATTATATATCAACAATATCTCCAATCCATTCTAACATACCGCCTTCTAGGTTGAATGCCTTTTCAAAACCAAGTTGTTCCATAATTTGGCATGCTTGACCACTCCTATTTCCTGAACGACAATATACGTAGTAATTTTTACTTTTATCAAGATCTTCAATTTCATTGATAAATTCTTGACCTTTATATATATCTATATGAATAGCATTGGGGATGATACCATCTGCAACTTCAGCTTCCGTTCTTACATCTATTACTACTGCATTATTATCTTGGGCTAATTGTTCTACCCATTCCTCCTGTGTTAAATCTTCCATGTTTATTTTTAAAAATTATATTCTACAAAATTAATATAACTAAAATTATAGACGAAAAAAAAACGAAGTATTACACTTCGGATTCATATTAAAATCATTATTGATTATACCTTAATAGAACAACCAATGGCTTTTGTTTCTTTTAACCCAACTTCTTCTCCTTTTAATAAAGCATTTACAGCATTTTCAACAAACTTTACTTTAACTGCCGAAGCATCTTTATGGTTATCGTCAATAGCCCCAATATACTTTACAACATTACCTTTTTTAGTTTTCTCAAGCACAAAAATATGAGGTGTTTTAGTAGCTCCAAATTTTGGATATACGTTTTGTTCTTCATCCAATAAATATGGAAAAGTAAAGCCTTTTTCTTCAGCTCTCTTTTTCATTTCTGGTAAGGCATCTCCAGGTTTAACATCTGTATTATTAGGCATAATGGCAATTACAGGATAGCCTTGAGATGCATACTTTTCGTTAAGGGCTTGAATTCTATCTTCATACATAACAGCAAATGGGCAAGTATTACATGTAAATGTTATTATAAAGCCTTTAGCGTCTTTATAATCTGCCAGAGACACCATATTTTCATCTATGTTTTTTAACAAAAAATCATCAGCAACATCTCCAATTCCATAACCTTTAAGAGTCGTATTGTTTAGAGTAAAAGCACTAATAAAAACTACAACAAGTACTGCAGAAACAAATATAATAGACTTTTTCATATAAATTTATTTTAAAAATTATTTACTCATATAACACTCCTCAAATAACATTTTTTTTGGAGAGGGTTTCTTTTAATTGTCAATCCCGCCAATGCGGGAATCTAAAGTTAAAAAATTTAATCACAGAAATTTTTTAACTTCTTTTTCTAATTCTTCATACGTAAATGATTGTTCATAAAACTTACGATTATCATTCTTATAAATTATTGTAGCTGGTATTGATCCAGACCAACTTTCATCAACTTTGGGTATCCAAGTATTCATATCAACATCATCTAAAGCAATAACTTTTGATGATAATTTTTTGTCTTTTATAAACGGTTTTAGCTTTTTATCATATAAATGTGGAAAATCCAAACTTACTAATATGACCTCAACATTTTTATTTTTATATTCTGAATTCAACTTTTCAAAATACGGAAGCTCTTTAACACAAGGTGCACACCAAGTTGCCCAAAAATTAATAACATAAACTTTATTGTCCTTCTTATTTAAAAAGGTCTCAAAACCTGCATAATCATAAACTTCAAGTTCAGTATCAAGGTTATTTATTTCGTTTTCAACTACTTTTTCAGTGGCTTCTTTAAATACCTCAGCAGTTTTGTTGTTTTTTCCACAACTTGTCATTAAAAGAATGACAACAATTAATACGTTTAGTTTCATAACCATAAAATTAATTAATAGTTCTTTGCATTTCTCATAGTTTAACAAACTTTTATATAAAAAATGTTTCAAAGTTTTGTGTATAACTATTTTCATTTCTATATTTGACCTCCCGATAGTTATCGGGATAATAACTGAAAATGAACAGATTTTTAAATAATACTTGGTGGTGGTGCTTTCGAAACTAATCTTCGTGAAGTAAAACCCTAGTATATTTAAACATAAAATATTCAAAAGGCTTGTCATTCACGACAAGCCTTTTTTTATAGTATTTTTTTTATTTCCGCGAAAGCGAAAATCTTAAAACAGAAAAACTAAGTGCTTTCGCTTTTGCGGAAATGATAAAAACATTTAAATGAAAAAATTTAGTCTTTACACACATCACAAAAGAATATTAACAGATACTATTACACCTGTTACTGTATACTATAAAATACGAGACAAATACCCAAATAGTATTTTATTAGAAAGTGGTGATTATCATAAAAGTCATAAGAATTTCTCATACATCTGCTTTAATCCTATTGCATCCATCAAAGTTGAAAATGAAGTCATTTCAGAAACTTTTCCTGATGGCAGTTCAACATCCTTGGAAATAACAGATGATATTAATGTAGTTGATGAAATCTACAATTTCACAAAACGTTTTGACACCAAATCTGAAGAAAATTTCAAATTCATCAACAACGGTATTTTTGGTTATACAGCTTACGATGCTGTACGGTATTTTGAAGATGTTGAAATCAGCAAAAAAGATGATTCTGTAGTTATTCCAGATATGTACTATGCAGTTTATCAAAACATTATAGCCATTAACCACTTTAAAAATGAAGCTTATATTTTTGCTCATTGTTATGATGGCACTCCAAATAACATTGATGCTATCGATAAGCTAATAAACGTTCAAAATTTTGCATCTTATAATTTCAATTCAAAAGGAGATATTAAATCTAATCTAACGGATGATGAGTTTAGAGAAAATGTTGAAGTAGCCAGAAAACATTGCCAAAGAGGTGATGTATTTCAATTGGTGCTATCAAGACGTTTTTCACAAGAATACACAGGCGATGATTTTAACATCTACCGAGCTTTAAGAAGTATCAATCCTTCACCATATTTGTTCTATTTTGATTATGGCGATTTTAAAATCTTCGGAAGTTCTCCTGAAGCTCAACTTATTGTAGATGATGGTTTAGCTGAAATACACCCAATTGCAGGAACTTTTAAACGAACCGGTGACGAGCAACAAGACGAGATCTTAGCAGAAGCACTCAAAAAAGACGACAAAGAAAACGCTGAACACGTTATGCTAGTTGATTTAGCTCGAAATGATTTAAGCCGTCATGGAAGTCAAGTAAAAGTAGAAACTTATAGAGAAGTTCAGTTTTTCTCGCACGTTATTCATTTAGTGAGTAAAGTTACAGGGCAAAAACACAATACAACCTCAACCATGCAAGTAGTGGCAGACACGTTTCCTGCGGGAACTTTAAGTGGTGCACCAAAACATAGAGCCATGCAACTTATTGAGAAATACGAAAAAACAAGTCGTGGTTATTACGGTGGCGCCATTGGATTCATGGATTTTGATGGTAACTTTAATCACGCTATTATGATACGCACCTTTTTAAGTAAAGATTACAAACTCAACTGGCAAGCAGGAGCAGGTTTAGTTTCAAAATCTGATGCGGAAAGTGAATTACAAGAAGTGTACAATAAATTAGGAGCATTAACTAAAGCTATTAAGTTAGCAGAAGATATTTGAAATTATGGCGTTACCACAAGGGTCGGGCTTTCACAAGTCGCTCTCGAAAAGAGGAGCTCCAACAATTGCTCAATCCCTAACGCACAAGTCAGCAGATGGCAGTAATCAGTTAGCAGTAAATATGTGGCTTAAAACAATAAGTTAAGAGTTAAGAAAGATATAAATATAATTTTAGAGAAAAATTAGCAAAAAGTAAAGTCCTGAATCAATTCGTAGAAATGAACGCCAAGGCGCAGAATAGATGCAGAAAAGCTCCGAGAACAGGAGAACGTAGTTCGACGCGGAGTTTTCAAATCGGTTTTCAGTTTTTACTGAAAAATTCCTCGGCTTGGACTTGATTTTTTGGTTTTGTATTTAGCTTAAAATGTCTACTAGACATTTTAAGCTAAATAGTGCATCAAGGCAAAATGAACAAACAAATAAAAGCAAGATTTCCGTTATTAACAGGAATAATTAGATAGAAATAACATTAAAAAGATTTCCGCCTTCGCGGAAATAAAAAAAGGATGAATAGAAAGGTATTAGTTATAGATAATTACGACAGTTTTACGTACAATTTGGTTCATTATTTAGAAGACCTAAATTGCGATGTTACGGTGGTAAGAAATGATAAATTAGCTTTAGAAGATGTGGAACCTTTTGATAAAATTGTATTATCTCCAGGTCCTGGAATTCCTGATGAAGCTGGTTTATTAAAACCTATCATTGAAAGATATGCATCTACTAAAAGTATTTTAGGTGTATGTTTAGGGCAACAAGCCATTGGGGAAGTTTTTGGTGGATCACTAATTAATTTAGACGAGGTTTATCATGGGGTTGCGACCAATGTAACTTTATGTGTCGATGACGAATATATCTTTAAAGATTTAGATAAAAATATTGAAGTAGGACGCTATCATTCATGGGTAGTCAATCCAGATTTACCTGAAAGCTTAGAAGCAACTTCTTTTGATAAAAACGGACAAGTCATGTCTTTAAGACATAAAATTTATGATGTAAGAGGTGTTCAATACCATCCAGAATCGGTATTAACACCCCACGGAAAGAAAATATTGGAGAATTGGGTGAATTCCCCAAACCCCAAAGGGGCTTAAAATTAGTTTCTCAAAACTCAAAGAGGGCTTTTAAAAATGAAACTTAGAAAATCGAATAACTAATCAATCCCCTCTCCTTTGGAGAGGGTTAGGGAGAGGAAAATGAAAGACGTACTAAATAGACTTATAAATCACGAAACCATCTCAAGCGAAGAGGCAAAACAGGTTATTGTTAATATATCAAATGATATGTATAACCCAAGTCAAATAACATGCTTCCTATCTGTTTTCATGATGCGAAGTATTACCTTAGAAGAATTAAAAGGCTTTAGAGATGCGCTTTTAGAACTTTGTGTATCAATAAACCTCAACGACTTTAATGCCGTAGATATAGTTGGTACTGGAGGTGATGGTAAAAATACGTTCAACATCTCTACCCTATCATCTTTTATAACGGCAGGTGCTGGAGTTAACGTTTCCAAACATGGTAACTATGGTGTATCATCAACTTCTGGTTCATCTAATGTTATGGAACATCTAGGAGTGAAATTTTCCAACAATGAAGATTTTTTAAGAGGATGTATAGATAAAGCTGGAATTTGCATTTTACACGCACCATTATTTCATCCAGCTTTGAAGAACGTTGCTCCCATTCGTCGAGAGTTAGGCGTTAAAACCTTTTTCAACATGTTGGGCCCTTTGGTTAATCCTTCATTTCCAAAAAACCAAATGCTAGGCGTTTTTAGTTTAGAGCTTTTACGCCTATATAGTTTCATATATCAAAATACGGAAACAAACTACAATATAGTTTATGCTTTAGATGGTTATGATGAAATTTCATTAACAGGCAAAGCCAAAATTGTTTCCAATCACACTGAAAAACTTTTTTCACCAGAAGACTTGGGACTTAAAAATATTAAACAAGACGCTATTTTTGGAGGAGATACAGTTAAAGATGCTGCAAAAATATTTGTTGATATTATTAGTGGTAACGGAACAGAAGCACAAAACAATGTAGTTTGCGCCAATGCAGGATTAGCAATAGCCACCACAAAACAAATTTCACATCAAGAGGGATTTGAAATTGCAAAAGAATCGTTATTCTCTGGAAATGCAAAAGCAAGTTTAGATAAATTAGTTGAACTGAGTAAATAGTAAGAAGTAAGAAGTAAGCAAGATTGAGAATAAATTTTAATTATAAAAAGAATATAGTAGAAAGTCTAGTCCTGAATCAATTCGCAGAATTGAACGCCAAGGCGCAGAATAGATGAAGAAAAGCTCCGAGATCAGGTGAACGAAGTTCGACGCGGAGTTTTCAAATCGGTTTTCAGTTTGCAAAACTGGAAAATTCCTCGGCTTGGACTTGATTTTTTGGTTTTGTATTTAGCTTAAAATGTCTACTAGACATTTTAAGCTAAATAGTGTATCAAGACAAAATGAACATAAAGAAAAAAAAGAATGAACATACTAGATAAAATAACACTTGATAAAAGAAATGAAGTTGCACTAAGAAAACAACTCATTCCAACATCTCAACTAGAACAATCCGTTTTATTTGAAAGACAAACGGTTTCTCTTGCTACTAATTTACGGAACAGTAAATCAGGTATAATTGCTGAACACAAACGCAGATCACCATCTAAATCTGTAATTAATAATACGCTAAATGTTCAAGATGTAGCAAAAGGTTATGAATCAGCAGGTGTTTGCGGGATGTCCGTTTTAACCGATGGCAAATATTTTGGAGGTTCTCTTGACGATTTATTAACAGCAAGAGCAAGTTGTAACATTCCTTTGTTAAGAAAGGAATTCATAATAGATGAATACCAATTATTAGAAGCAAAAGCTTATGGTGCCGATGTTATTCTTTTAATTGCAGCAATTCTTACTAGAAATGAAATCAAGCAGTTTTCAGAATTTGCTAAAAGCTTGAATTTAGATGTGCTTTTGGAGGTTCATAACGAAGAAGAATTGCATAAATCTATTATGCCAAGTTTAGACATGCTTGGAGTAAACAATAGAAATTTAAAAACGTTTGATGTTAGTTTAGACACTAGCAAAAGTTTAAGTAATCTTATTCCAAATGATTTTGTGAAAGTATCGGAAAGCGGTATTAGTAATATAGAAGCGATCAAAGAACTACAACCTTATGGTTATCAAGGTTTTTTAATAGGAGAAAACTTTATGAAAACAGATAATCCAGGAGCGAGTGCATCAGAATTTATTAAAACTTTAGAAGGATGAAACATTCATAACTAAACTTTTATATGAATCAATAACTATTATATGAATGTCACATGTGACAAATAAAAAATAATAAAAACGAACACATGAAACTAAAGGTTTGTGGTATGAAATATCAGGATAACATCAAACAAGTTGCTGGATTGCAACCTGATTATCTCGGTTTTATATTTTATGAAAAATCCGCAAGAGACTTTGATTCACATCAAATACCAGAAATATCAAATAGCATAAAAAAAACAGGAGTTTTTGTAGATGCCGATTTAGATTATGTTCTCGAAAAAATTAGCAAACACGATTTACAAGCCGTTCAATTACACGGAAAAGAATCTTCTGATTATTGCTTAAAATTAAAACGTCATTACAAGGAGAAAAGCGACGAAGTAATCTCTTTAATAGAAGCAGATTGCCACGACTTAGAAAAAAAGTCTCGCAATGACAAAAAACTGGAAATCATAAAAGTATTCTCAATAAAAGATGAATTCGATTTCAATGTTTTAAAACCTTATGAAGGCATTGTTGATTATTTCCTTTTTGATACCAAAGGAAAACTCCCCGGAGGAAATGGGTACACATTTGATTGGACTATATTAAACAACTACCCATCCACTACCCCATTCTTTTTAAGCGGAGGAATTGGATTGAGCCAAATGGACGACATTAAAAAGTTTCAACAAAGCGAAGCTTCAAAGTACTGCTATGCTTTAGATGTGAATAGCAAATTTGAAATAGAACCTGGATTTAAAAATATTGCAGACTTAAAAAAATTTAAAAACAACCTGATTTCTAAAATCATGAATTATAACGTAAACAAAAAAGGGTATTACGGCGAATTTGGAGGCGCATTCATTCCAGAAATGCTGTACCCAAATGTTGAAGAGTTACGCCAAAATTATTTAAAAATAATGGCTGAACCCGATTTTCAAAAGGAGTTCAATCAACTACTTAAAGATTATGTAGGGCGCCCTTCTCCCCTATATTTTGCTAAGCGTCTTTCAGAAAAATATTACACCAAAATTTATTTAAAGCGTGAAGATTTAAACCATACTGGCGCTCATAAAATCAATAATACCATTGGTCAAATTTTAATGGCGCAACGTTTAGGCAAAACAAGAATTATTGCTGAAACTGGTGCCGGTCAACATGGTGTTGCTACAGCAACCGTTTGTGCTTTAATGGGACTGGAATGTATTGTTTACATGGGAGAAATTGACATTGCTCGACAAGCTCCAAACGTTGCCAGAATGAAAATGCTAGGTGCTACAGTTGTACCTGCCTTATCAGGAAGTCGAACGTTAAAAGACGCCACGAATGAAGCGATTAGAGATTGGATTAATAATCCTGTAAACACGCACTATATTATTGGTTCAGCCATTGGCCCGCACCCTTATCCAGATATGGTTACGCGATTTCAATCAGTCATTTCAGAAGAAATAAAATGGCAATTAAAAGAACAAACAGGTAAAGAAAACCCAGATTATGTTGTAGCATGTATTGGTGGTGGTAGTAACGCTGCCGGAACGTATTATCATTATTTGCACGAACCTGAAGTGGGTATTATTGCCGTAGAAGCCGCTGGTTTGGGAATAGATTCTGGTGAAAGCGCCGCCACCTCTGTTTTAGGAAAAGAAGGTATTATTCACGGTTGTAAAACCCTTTTAATGCAAACCCAAGATGGACAAATAACTGAACCTTACTCTATTTCCGCAGGATTAGATTATCCAGGAGTTGGCCCTATGCACGCGCATTTATCGAAAACAGGTAGAGCAGAGTTTATGTCTATTACCGATAGCGATGCTATGGATGCTGGCTTAGAACTTTCAAAACTGGAAGGTATCATTCCTGCTATCGAAACATCTCACGCCTTAGCTATTTTTAAGCATAAAACGTTTAAACCTAACGATGTTGTGGTTATGAGCTTATCTGGTCGTGGCGATAAGGATTTAGAGAATTACATTGATTATTTTAATATATAATTTTTGCATTTCCGCGAAGGCGGAAATCTCATGATTAAAATATGGATGTTCATTATGTGTACATATTAACAAATAAAAGTCATAACGTTCTTTATGTGGGTCGTTCAAAACAATTAAAAGAAAGATTAAAACAACATAAAACTAATAGTCTAAAATCTTTTACTGGAAAATACAATGTTGACAAGCTTGTATATTTTGAAACAACAAAATATGTTAATAATTCTATCAAAAGAGAGCGTCAAATAAAAAAGTGGAATCGAGAATGGAAGATTAATTTAATTAATGGATTGAATCCGGATTGGAAAGATCTTTCAGAGTATATCTAAAATAAACATTAAAAGATTCCCTCCTTCGAGGGAATGAAAAACTATTCATTTACAATGAACAGAATAAATCAAAAATTAAAAGAAGACAAAAAGTTATTGTCTATATATTTTACGGCAGGCTATCCTAATATTAATGATACGGCTTCAATCATCCAAAACTTAGAAAAAAACGGAGTCGACATGATTGAAATAGGATTACCGTTTAGCGACCCACTAGCCGATGGACCAACCATTCAAGATAGCTCAACAAAAGCTTTAAAAAATGGCATGACATCAGAAGTCCTTTTTATTCAATTAAAAGACATCCGAAAAACCGTTAATATCCCATTAATTATTATGGGGTATTTTAACCCGATGCTTCAATATGGTGTGGAAGCCTTTTGCAAAAAATGTAAAGAAACAGGTATTGATGGTTTAATTATACCCGATTTGCCTGTTGATGTATATCATGAAGAGTATCAAGCTATTTTTGAAAAGTATGGACTTATCAATGTGTTCTTAATTACACCACAAACAAGTGATGAACGCATTAGGTATATTGATTCTATTTCAAACGGATTCATTTATATGGTAAGTAGCGCAAGTACCACGGGAGCCCAATCAGGATTTGGTGATGAACAAACTCGTTATTTTGAACGTATTGGTAAAATGAACTTAAACAATCCACAAATTATTGGTTTTGGAATCAGTAATAATGAAACCTTCACACAAGCAACACAGTATGCAAAAGGCGCTATTATCGGGAGTGCTTTTGTAAAACATGTAACCAATAAGGGTGTTGATAGTATTGATGAATTTGTAAATTCAATTCTTAATTAATAAGATGAAATTACTTAACGATTGGAAACTTGTTATTTTACTTTGCGTCACTTTAGGCTTAGCACCTTTTTTTCCAGAACCTCATATTTGGGGTAAACTAAAATGGATTGCTGGTGGCTCTAACAATATGCAACTTATGGATTGGTTTGATACGCTTATGCATGGTGTCCCTTTCTTGCTTTTGATACGGTTAATAATTGTAAAATTTACGACAAAAAAATGAGCCTTAATATTGTTTTAATAGAACCCGAAATACCTAATAACACAGGTAATATAGGTCGATTAGCTCTTGCCTCAGGTTCTCATCTCCATCTTGTGAAACCTTTTGGGTTTGAAATTAATGATACGAGATTAAAACGAGCAGGTTTAGATTATTGGCAGCATCTATCTGTTACTTACTACGAGAATATAAGTGAGTTTTTCAGCATCAATAAGGATAAAAATATGGCACTTCTATCTAGCCATGGCACAAAAAATCATTGGGATATTCCTTTTGAAAATGATATGTTTTTAATCTTTGGAAAAGAGTCCGTGGGCTTACCTAAAACTATTATTGAAAAACACACTGACAAACTTTTTAAAATACCTTTATATAGTGAACATGTTAGAAGTTTAAATTTAGCCAATGCTGTAAGTATTGTTGTTTATGATGGGTTAAGACAGCTTATTTAAGGTTGCTTTAGAATAAATTAAACCTGGTTAAATCCACTCAGATTTACAGCCTGGGCAATAGAAATTTCAATAAATTAATCCGCCTTATAAAAAAGTTCTTATCTTTAATTCTCTAAGAACGTTATTCATTTACAATTCCGGAAAATGATTAGTACTTCACATTAAAAAAGAGAATATGGGTTCGATAACTAGAAGAGAGTTTACAAAAAAATCCGCTTTAGGCATAGGAGCTATTCCACTTATAAATATTCCTCAAAATTTATTTAATACTCAAAATAACAACGAATCTTTATCAGTTCATTTATTCTCTAAACATCTACAGTTTTTAAACTATGAGCAGGCAGGTGAAAAGGCTGCGGAGTTAGGCTTTCAAGGTTTAGATTTAACGGTTCGTCCAAAAGGGCATGTTTTACCTGAATCTGTTACTCAGGATTTACCAAGAGCCATTGAAGCTATTAAAAAAGGTGGTTCAACATGTACTATGATGTCTACAGCTATTGATGATGCAAATAATAAAACAGACATAAATGTGCTAAAAACTGCTGCTGAACAAGGCATTAAATATTATAGAGCAAATTGGTTTAAGTATTCTGAAAACAGATCGATGGATGAGGATTTAGAATATTATCAACAAAAAATCAAAGATTTAAGCCTACTTAACAGCAAACTGGGGATAATTGGTGCTTATCAGAATCATGCAGGACGTTCTATTGGTGCTTCTATTTGGGAAGTTAAAAAACTTTTGAAATATGCCAACCCCGATTATTTTGGTGCTCAATATGACATAAGACATGCCATGGTTGAAGGTGGATTATCATGGGAAAATGGATTAAAGCTTATAAGACCATCCATAAACTCTATTGTGCTTAAAGATTATAAATGGGGACTAGTTAATGGGACTTGGAAACCTATTAATGTACCTGTAGGATCCGGTATGGTAGACTTTAAAAAATACTTCTCAATATTGAAAGCATACAAAATTAATGTTCCAGTAAGTTTACATCTAGAGTATGATTTAGGAGGCGCAGAGAAAGGACATAAAACTATTTCTGTAGATAAAAAAGTAGTTTTTAATGCTATGAAAAAAGATTTAGAAACAGTAAGACAGGTTTGGACAGAAGCATAATTTAGAAGCAACCTCCAACAAAATTATTGTTTGTTTTTCAACATTTTTAAATACATATTCTCCACTTTAGTTCTTGCCCAAGGCATTCTGCGTAAAAATTTCAAACTCGATTTTACCGAAGGCTTATCTGTGAAGCATTTAATTTTTATATTGTAACCCATATATTCCCAACCATAATGTGCTACCAAATCGTTGATGATTTGTTCTAGCTTTATGCCGTGTAACGGGTTATTGGGTTGCGATTCCATATTGTGTCTGGTCGAGCGCAGTCGAGACCTTCATTAATAATTTACTATCTAAACCTCTCGACTGCGCTCGAGGAGACAAAAATAACTTATTCTATTAAACGTTTAATTTTTACAGCCTTCTCAAAATGATCTAGCTTATGGGTTTCAATCCACCAAGTGGCGGCTTCCATGAGTAATTCTGGATTATCATTTTTATTCTTAAAAAACGCATAAAAAGAAACACCAACATTTTCACCTTTGGCAGCGATTTTTTTATCGCACACTTCAATAATTTTATCTTTAAGAATCTTTTGCATGAATTCTGGCTTCTAATTACGTCTATCGCTATTGCGATTAGGTCGTCTAGAGTTACTTTTCCCTTTTGAATTTCTACTTGAATTCCTAGAGTTACCAGAATTTCTAGAGTTTCGATTTTGTCTCCCTTGTCCCTGTTTTATTGGTGCAGTTGAGGCATTTGGATCTGGTTCAAAACCTTCTATAATTTGTACGGGAAGCTTCATTTCAATCAACTTTTCAATATCTCTTAAAAAAGAAGTTTCATCAGCACTAACTAAAGATAAGGCTTCACCACTAGCTCCTGCTCTACCTGTTCTTCCAATTCTATGCACATAATCTTCAGGAATATTAGGTAACTCAAAATTAATAACATGTGGCAATAATGGAATATCTAATCCACGAGCAGCAATATCTGTTGCTACTAAAACACGAACACGCCCACTTTTAAAACCAGCTAATGCTTTTGTTCTTGCACCTTGACTTTTATTACCGTGAATGGCCGCTGCAGATATTCCTGCTTTAATCATTTTTTCACACAGCTTGTTAGCGCCGTGTTTAGTTCTACCAAACACCAAAACTTGTTTCCAATGACCATCAGAAATTAACTTAATAATCAAACCCGTTTTTAGGCCTTTGGCTACTCTGTATACCTTCTGCGTTATGGCTTCAACAGTTGTGTTCTCTGGAGTTGCTTCAACATACACAGGCTTATTTAAAATACCATGTGCTAACTTTTTAATATCTTTTGAAAACGTAGCAGAAAACATCAAATTCTGACGTTTCTCTGGCATGGATTTTATAATACGTTCAATATCTCTTAAAAAACCCATATCAAGCATTCTATCGGCTTCATCTAAAACAAAAATTTCAACCCGTTTAAGCGATAATAATCCTTGATTTTGTAAATCTAACAAACGTCCTGGTGTAGCTACTAAAATATCAACACCTTGACGAATAGCGGCTACTTGCGGTTTTTGGTTGACACCTCCAAATATAACGGCACTTCGCAAATTTAAAAACTCGCTATATTCTCTAACATTGGCATAAACTTGCGCTGCCAATTCTCTTGTTGGTGTTAAAATTAAAGCACGAACAGGTCTGAATTTTTCTTTCGGATTTTCAGAAAGTATGTGTAAAAGCGGTAATGTAAAACCTGCTGTTTTTCCTGTTCCTGTTTGCGCCGAAGCTAAAACATCTCTGCCTTCTAAAACTGGTGGAATTGCTTTTTGTTGAATAGGACTTGGGATTGTGTATCCTTTTTTGCTAACTGCTTTTAGCAAGGCTTCGGATAAGCCTAAAGATTGAAATGACATATATTGTATTTATGAAGGTCCATAATGGACATTTGAGATTATAAACCGTTATGAATTCAATCTCCTTCTAATTATTAAAGGCGCAAAGGTACATCTAATTTTTTGTCTAATTTTCAATTAATCTATCAAAAAAACTCCCGATACTGCATCACTCTATAGTCAAACGTATTGAACTTAGGGTTTTTAGCTTTTAGTTGTTTGTAGAGCGGTATTCTACTTATTGAAATATTTGCTGCTCCAGAACCAGAGGTTAATGAAACGGTTTTAATAGTTCTTATCGGGGTTTGGATGGAGCTTGTGCTAATCGCAGTCGAAGTGCTCAACCTAACAGGCAGTTTAAATTCGTGTATTCGTGGCACTTCATTATTTACCAACTCCATTTTCAAATTGTAATCTTTTAGATGTCTTCTGAAGAAATATTCGGGTCCGTTTTTACTATTTCCGCCAGTAAATAATAGCGTATCAATATTTGGGTATTTATCCAAATAACCGATGATATTTCGAAGCTTAATATTTTTCATGCCCAAGTCTGAGGCATCAATTTTATCGCGTTCTGCACTGTCAACAATATCACAAACGCCTATTTTATTTTTAATAAGAAATGTTTTTCGTTCTTCAATCGCTTCATTTGAATTATCATATCGCAAGTTTAAATTATGAATCTTATCTATAAATAACCAAAGCGAGTTATAATAACTTCCATAGCAAAAATCTACGTCCTTTTCTAAAAGTTCGCCAGTTGAAAACCTTGGTGGTGGCAATGTCCCAACAATCAGTTTAGTGGTGTTTTTTTGAATGAATGGTTTGTAAGGGTGCTCGTGTTTAAACATAGATTTAACTTGATTTTATGCTTTAAATTCACTATATTAAATCTTTAGTTAAAGATAATGAGATTCCCGTCTTCACGGGAATGAAAAACACTTAATTTATTATGGGAAAAGGCGATAAAAAAACAAAACGAGGTAAAATTAATCGAGGCACTTTTGGCGCTAGAAGACCTAGAGTTAAAAAAAGACGTTCCATTGAAACTAAAATTGGCGTTGGCAACAAGGCTACACCAAAATAACTATCTGATAAATACAAGTTCAGAATCAGAACTCATGGATTCACTAAAACCATAGCCATCGTAGTTAAATCCTTTTAAATCGTCTATGGTTTTTGCGTTTGTGTCAACAATATAACGTGCCATCATGCCACGAGCTGCTTTTGCAAAAAATGAAATCATTTTATACTTACCGTTTTTAAATTCTTTGAAATTAGCAGTTATTACAGGAACTTTTAAGACTTTAGTATCAACCGCTTTAAAATACTCGTTACTGGCTAGATTTAAGAATAACTCATCGTCTTCAAGGGCTTCGTTTAAAGCTTTTGTAATATCTTTTTTCCAGAATTCGTAAAGATTCTTTTTTACACCAACTTTTAATTTTGTTCCCATTTCCAAACGATATGGTTGTATTAAATCAGTTGGTTTTAATAAACCATATAAACCTGAAAGAATACGCACGGTATTTTGAAGTTCATCTAATTTATCTTCAGTAATGGTGTAAGCATCCAGTCCTCGATATACATCGCCATTAAAAGCATAAACCGCAGGTCGTGCATTTTCTGGAGTAAACGGTAATTGCCAATCTTGATTGCGCTGATGGTTTAATTGTCCCAAAGCATCAGAAATACTCATGAGTTTTGATAAACTTTTTGCCGATTTACTTTTAAGCAGTTTATTTAAACGCTCTGATTGTGACAGAAAACCAGGTTCGGTATATTGAGTTGTTGGCAGCGGGCTTTCAAAATTGAGCGATTTTGCAGGCGATAATACTAGTTTCATGAATAATGCTATTTTTTTCATTCCCTCGAAGGAGGGAATCTCAAATTCCTTTTCATTCCAAATTTACAACTACTATTTTACTTTAAAAATCTTAGTCCAGAATTAATTGTGATGTAGTTATAAATGGAATTGATGCTTTTTACATAGTCAATAAAAATAGCTAAATTCGTTTAACAATTCATAAGGTTAATTTTAATCCAACTTGTTTCAGCATAGAAACAGATTTTTATCTTATATTTTGGAGTCTTTAAAAATATATATCCATGAAAAAATTTATCATAATTAGTTTTCTTCTCCTTACCACTCATTCAGTGATTGCTCAGTGGAAAAACCGCTATCCAAAGGTAGACGGATATGGTCATCATGTATATCTAGAAGGCTATGAGCTTCCTGTTTTAAATCCAGGACCTATGGATCCTGCCCCATCTCCGGCAACTAACAGCGTAGTTTTTTCAGCAAAAGGATGGTTATGGTTAATGAATCTTGATACTTCTGAAGCCTTAAGGATAACTAGTTCTTCTGGCATAGATTCTAGACCCAATTGGTCGCCTAACGGCAAACAAATTACTTTTGTTAGAGATAGTGGATTAGATACACAAATAGTTTTACTAGATTTAGTTTCTAAAAAAGAAACCATATTAGTTGATACAGAAGCTCTAGATTTAGACCCAATTTTTTCTTCGTCTGGTAACTTTGTTTATTACTCATCTGCAAAAAATGGATCATTAGACCTTTGGAAAATAAATCTTTCTTCTTTAGAATCTAGTATCATTACTAAAGAAAAAAGTCTTGAAAGGCTGCCTATTCCAACAGTCCAAGAAAATAAAATCATATACTTAAAAAAAACAGGCTTCTCTTATGATTCCATAGAATTATTAGATATTGAAACAAATACATCCTCCTCTTTAGTTGAAGAAAACTTTATGTCGCAAGCTGCTTTTACACTTTCTACCGATAATAAAACTTTAGCTTATACGTGGCCCAATGGCAGTGATTATGAACTTCGTCTATTAAATATATTAATACCCAAAAGCAGAGTACTCCTTACTAAAAGCAAGGGTCTTCCTTTAGCTCCTAAGTTTAGTTATGATGGTAAGTGGGTTTATTATGCTGAAAACAATAAGAATGAAACTTCAGAAATAAAAAGAATAATGGTGACTGGTGGTTTACCTGAAACCTTAAAAGTAAAAAAATGGCTTTGGGGAACAGCGACTGGTAAACTAAAAATTATTAGTAAAGTAGATGGAAAAATGGAGGCTGTTAGATTAAACATTACTCATAAAAACGGCCACCCAATTATACCAAACAGTGGACTTATACACTCTGAAGGACAAAATGGAATTATATTTTTCTATTCAAAAGGAGAAATAGAAATAGAAGCTCCTATTGGTGAGTTAACTATAATGGCTACCCATGGTTTTGCTACAGAAAAGCATATTCAAAATGTTGAGATAAAAAAAGGACATATTAAAACTGAAATAAATTTGAATAAAATATGGGATGCTAATAAAAATGGTTGGTATTCTGGGGACAATCATTTTCATCTTAATTATGGCGGTACCAACCAATTAGACCCCGAAGATATTCTCGTAGACCTAAAAGCAGAAGACCTTGATATAGGCTATTCCTTAGTAGCAAATTTAGGAAATCGATTTCTGGAGCAAGACCTAATAAATTGGAAGCATGATGGAGTACCTGCCTTAAGATTTGGCCAAGAGGTGCGTTCACATTTTTTTGGTCATTTAAATTTAATTGGAATTAAAGAATTGTTTTGGCCATGGATATGGGGACCTAATTATGATATTTATGAAGATGATGATAGACTAAATGCGGAACCCCTCCGTTTTGCACGTAAACAAGGAGGGGTATCTGGGTATGTTCACCCAGTTTCCATAAAAGAACCATTTAAAGAAGGTGGTGCTAAATACATTCCAATTTCATTAATAGCAGATGCTGTTTTAAAAGAAGTAGACATTTTAGAATTAGGATGTCTATGGACAGATGAAATTGGGACTACTGCTGTATGGCACGAATTTCTAAATCTCGGTATTCCAATTGCATTATCAGCAGGTAGTGACATAATGAGCGACCTTTATAGAACAATGGCAATAGGGTCAACAAGGGTTTATGTAAAACCTAAAGGGTTATTAACAGAGCAAAGTTTCTTAGATGCCCTTAAGAATGGCAAGAGCTTTATTAGTAATGGCCCACAGATTATTTTTTCTGTAGATGGTAAAGAAGTAGGTGATATTGTAAAATCAACAAAAAAGAAGAGCAATTGGTCACTAAAAGTATATACACCTATACCCTATGAAAAAGTAGAAATATTTGTAAATGGAAAAGTGGTGTGGTCGAAAAAAGGTAAAGATGGACATGTTGAAACCTATAAAGGATCTTTTGATGTTCCAGATGGAGGTTGGGTAACAGCAAGAGTTTCTGGTGGTAAGACAGATTGGCCTATGATGGACAGCTATCCTTTTGCTGAAAGTTCGCCTATTTGGTTTAATAAAATTGGCAGTACATCAGCCAGTAGCAAAATTGAAGCAGCAAACAAATTACTTAAAGCATTTGAAGTATCTGAAGGACTTATGAAAACTAGTTATTCCAATAAAGAAATCCCTAACCTTACAGCCCATTTTTCTAAAGCAAGGAAAGAATTAATAAGACTAACCAAAGAATAATAAAATTACCCTAAATCCTGATGCTTAGAATACGTTTTCCATTTTTCAATACACTGTTGCATATCGTCCGGAATTTCGGTATCAAACTGCATAAATTTGCCTGTTGTTGGATGCTCGAAACCCAATGTTTTAGCATGTAAAGCTTGCCTTGGCAATACTTTAAAACAATTATCTACAAACTGCTTATATTTAGTAAAGGTTGTCCCTTTTAATATCTTTTCACCGCCGTAACGTGCGTCATTAAACAGCGTATGCCCAATGTGTTTCATGTGTACGCGTATTTGATGCGTGCGCCCAGTTTCTAGCTTACAAGACACTAAAGTAACATAGCCCAAACGCTCTAAAACCATGTAATGGGTAACGGCGGGTTTACCTTTTTCGGCATCATCGTCAAGAAATACGGTGTTTTGTAGTCGGTTTTTAGGGTGGCGCCCAATATTGCCTTCTACTGTGCCTTCATCTTCGTTCATATTCCCCCAAACAATAGCTACGTATTCGCGTTCGCTAGTTTTATTGGCGAATTGTGCAGACAAATGCGCCATGGCAATTTCGGTTTTAGCGACCACTAAAAGTCCGCTAGTATCTTTATCAATTCTATGCACCAGTCCTGGGCGTTCACTAGAGTTATTTGGTAGATTATCAAACCTATGAATTAATGCGTTTATTAAGGTTCCTGAATAATTTCCATGACCTGGATGTACAACCATTCCTGGTGGTTTATTGACCACCAAAAGATCGTCGTCTTCATAAATCACATCAATATCTATATCCTCGCCTACCAATAAGTTTTCAAAAGGCGGATGAGAAAATAGCACACGAATGCTATCAAAAGGTTTTACTTTATAATTTGATTTTACGGCAACATCATTTACAAAAATGCTTCCCTCTTTTGCTGCAGCTTGAATTTTGTTTCGTGTAGCGTTTTCAACAAAATTCATTAAATATTTATCAATACGTAAAGCTGCCTGTCCTTTATCAACTATAAATGCATGGTGTTCATAAAGATCGTTTTCGTCTGGTAATTGTGGTGTGTAGTTGTCCATTATTTAGGGTCTCTTACCATTACCTAGTACTAAATCTATCACAGAAGTTCTAGCTAATTTATCGCCTGCTTTAAGCGCTTTTCTTTTATGCGTTAACTTTAAAACCATGCCTTTTCCAATATTATCAACATAAGTTATTTTACCAACTTTAAACCCTAAGGCTTCTAGCATTGGCTTTACTTGTCTAAAAGTTTGGTCTATTAAACCTTCGGGTATATTCATTTTTCTATAACCTGAAGGGTTAAGCGTGATGTATATTTTTCTATTCTCCTTAACTTTAGAACCCGCTAAAGGTTCTTGCTCTATTACTGAAAACTTTGGATAATCTGGATTATAATTTGCAGAATCCTGAATTTTCATAACCAAATTATTGTCTTTTAATTCTAATTCTGCAACACTTATAGATTTACCTTTAAGTTCTGGAACGGTTTCAAAATCGCCATGATTAGTTGTTACGTTCAACCATTTTAACATGATAAAACACAGCACAACTAAAGCAAAAACTGCCAATACAAGTTGTTTCAAAAAGGTTTTACTGGTTAGAAATTTTATGATACTCATGGATCTATTTTTCATTTAGGCAAATATATAAAAACAGAACTGTTTTTTCTTTTGCAATATATATGATATTTTAGCCTATACCAATTTATATACAAAATGACTTTTCAAAGGCAAAGTTATTTTATTTTATAAAAACGCTGTGATTATATTTCATAGCATCGCTACGGAATTTATGAACAAGGCATTTATAAATTAAAAGAACGAGACGACAAATGTTATTTTGTATATAAATTGGTATGTACTAATAATAGATACGATTTATTGTTAGTTTTTGGTTGTAAGTTCACAGAATTAGTTTTTATGTTTAAATGTCACTTCGAGTATCCCTATTTTATTTCGGGATGTATCGAGAAGTTGGGCGTTACCCAAGGGTCGGGCTTTCGGCAGTCGCTCTCTGCGAGGAGCTTCAACAAATGCCTCAATCCCTAACGCGGTGCAGAACTATATTTAAACGTTATTGAACTAAGGCACAGGCTTATAGCTTTTAAAAGAAGATTCCCTCCTTCGAGGGAATGAAAAAAAAATAATTAATGAAAAAAAATATTGCTATCATTATGGGTGGGTATTCTAGCGAATACAAAATCTCATTAACAAGCGGGAATGTTGTTTTTGAAACACTTGACACTTCAAAATACATGCCTTACCGAATTCATATTTTTAAAGATAAGTGGGTTTATGTAGATGACGAAGACATGGAATTCCCGATTGATAAAAATGATTTCTCAATAAATGTAGACAGCTACAAAGTTACTTTTGATTGTGTTTTTAACGCTATTCATGGTTCTCCCGGAGAAGATGGGTTTATGCAAGGGTATTTCGAGTTATTGAATATCCCACACACCAGTTGTGATATGTATCAGGCGAGTTTAACGTTTAATAAACGAGACTGTTTAAGTGTATTAAAACCTCATGGCATAAAAACCGCAGAATCGTTTTACTTAAACCTAGGCGACACCATTAATGAAGATGCTATTATTGCTAAAGTAAGTTTACCTTGTTTTGTAAAAGCAAACAAAGCCGGAAGTAGTTTTGGCATAAGTAAAGTGCATAAAAAAGAAGATTTACAAAATGCTATTGATGTAGCTTTTAAAGAAGATGATGAAATTATTATTGAATCGTTTTTAGATGGCACTGAAGTATCTGTTGGTGTGATTACCTATAAAGGTGAAACCAAAGTGTTACCAATTACCGAAATTATTTCTGAAAATGATTTTTTTGATTATGAAGCTAAGTATTTAGGAAAATCTCAAGAAATAACACCTGCAAGATTAAACAAAACCCAAGAGGAAAAAGTAAATAGAGAAGCTAAAAAAGTATACGAAATTTTAAAAATGAAAGGCTTTAGTAGAAGTGAATTTATTTTTAAAGATGGTGAACCACATTTGTTAGAAATGAATGCTGTTCCTGGATTAACCAGAGAGAGCATTTTACCTCAACAGGCCGCTGCTGCTAATATTTCGTTAGCTGAATTGTTTGATAATGCTATTGAAGAGGCGTTGAAAAGCCTCCCTTAATCCCTCCGAAGGAGGGAAACTGTTGCGAGAATTAATTATAGAATTGTATATTTATATGTTAACTAAAAATAAAAATTCCCTTTCCTTTGGAAAGGGTTAGGGATAGGAATGAAACGAGCTTTATTTCCAGGGTCTTTTGATCCACTAACATTAGGACATTACGATATTATAAAGCGTGGCGTTACTTTATTTGATGAAATTATTGTTGCCATAGGCGTAAATGCCGATAAACAATATATGTTCTCTCTTGAAGAACGGAAAAAATTTATTGAAGATGCTTTTGCCGATGAACCTAAAGTAAAAGTGGTTATATACAAAGGCCTTACTGTTAACTTTTGTAAAGAAATTGGCGTAGAATTTATTTTGCGTGGACTAAGAAATCCTGCTGATTTTGAATTTGAAAAAGCTATTGCCCATACCAACAGAGACCTTGCACCTATTGAAACTGTGTTTCTTTTAACCTCGGCAGGCACGTCTTACATAGCGTCTTCTATTGTGCGTGATGTAATTAGAAATAATGGCGATTATACCAAGTTGGTTCCGGATAATGTGAGGGTAAAGTAGTTTTCAGTCACAGTTTGCAGTTTTTACACTTCAAAGTGAATGTTCTTAAATACACTAAAAACTTTAAGAATTTATAACTATCTCTTCTGGTTTAACGTATTGCTCATTTACAAATTTGTTATATCAATTTAGTTTGTTACTTGACTTTGTAAAAAAAATCAGCTAACTTAAGTCGTTATTAAAACGGATTCATATACACAAACACGGTTAGTCAGAATGAGAAATCAACAGAACAATGATAAAATTCTTTAGAAAAATTAGACAAAAGTTACTGACTGAAAATAAGTTTAGTAAATACTTACTTTATGCAGTCGGAGAAATTGTACTTGTAGTCATTGGAATTTTAATTGCACTACAGGTAAATACTTGGAATGAAAATACAAAAAGAAATACCGAGGAAATTGAATACCTCAAACGACTGAACAAGGACATAAAGGTTTCGATATAAAAGACAAAGTTTTATACTGACTTTATGATAAATACAGCAAATCTTTCAACTTCGGTAATTAAAAACTTGATAAATTGTAACATACCCGAAACTGACCAAAGGAAGTTTGTGAATGGAATCTATCATTTAGGCAAATTAGCACCTCCAGTATTAATAAAAGGTACAATAAATGAACTTCAATCAACAGGGAAATTACTATCGATAAGGAATATCGAAATAAGAGAACAACTAACCATTATGCTAGGAGTGTACGAAGAATTTAATGCCATTTACAGACAAGCAATCGATTTTGTATCACCTCATGTTAATTATATTGACGAAAAGGTAGGTTTCAAAATTGATTCACCAACCCGAGGTAATAGTGAATTATTTTGGGAAGATGCTTCCTTTAATCTTGATAGTCTTTGTAAGGACAACAAATTTATCGCAGCAGTTTCAGCAATTAGAAATTACACATATGACGTAGCAAACTGGAACGAGTTGACTTTGAAAGAATTCAAAATATTTCAAAAAGCAGTCCAGAATGAATTAAATATAAAGGAATAAAATCAATGGAAATAAATAACGAAAGGCTAACAACATTAAGGGTAAGTGTTTTACCCGCAGTAAGAGATAATAAAAAAGATATAGTTAGTGGATCAATAGAGCTAGTTTAACCACAACATACCATAGCCAAAACGATGGAATACATTCAGCTAAAAATCAAACCCATGAAAGCATCAATTCTTGTTTTACTCCTTATTTTTACTCCCTCAATAATAATATCCCAAGAAGCTTAGTTATCAACGCCAGAAAGTATTAATCAATTCAGAGAACAAGTTGAGTCTTTAAAACCTGGCACTTCCAAATTTGACTTAAATGTTTTAAATAAAACCATTCAATTAACTGGACGTGATTTAGAAATACGAATTTACAAACCGCAAAGCACGGTTTTAAAACCCACATTAATATATGTACATGGAGCTTGTTGGGTTGCAGGAAGTCTTGATAGTCATGATGAAATCTGTAGATATTTGTCAAAAAAAAGTGATGTTAACGTCATAGCAATAAATTATAGATTAGCTCCAGAACATAAATATCCAACTGCTCATAATGATGTTTATGATGCAATTGAATGGATTTGGAATCATGCAAGTGAACTCGGATTAAATAAAAAACAATTTGCAATTGCCGGCGAAAGTACAGGAGCTTACTTTACTGCGGCAACAACACTAAAATCAAGAGACACTAAAGATGGTCCAAAATTTTCTTTCCAACTACTTGTATATGCTGCTCTTGATGGAGGAGGTTCATCATGGACTGAATGTAAAGATTTGTATTTTAATAATAAGAAAGATATTAGAAGTCAATATGGCTCACCTCTTTGGTCTAAAAATCTTTCTAGACTGCCGACAACATTCAACATTTTAGGAGAATTTGAGATTTCCCGAGCTGAAGAAGAGCTATTTATGAGAAAATTGAAAGAAAATGGAATAACAACTAAAAGTTTCATTTACGAAGGTGTAACTCATGACGTAGTAAATTGGTTGTCCGTAAAAACTGAAACTCCTGCACACTTGAAAGCGATAGAATTTATAAAAGACGGGTTTAACATGGAATAAACTATGCCTAACACCGTAAAAATTAATTGCTAGTGCAAGCCTTTTTACGAAAATACTTATAGATTTTCTATTCGGTTTGTATTTACTAATTTAGTTGCTGAAACACGATACTAATCTAAAAACAAAAAATATGAAAACAGTTGGAATTATTGGAGGTTCAGGCTTCATTGGAAGTTATACCACAAAAAAATTTTTAGAAGAAGGATTTAAGGTTAGAGTGTCTGCTACCGATATTTCCAAAACTGAAAAATACAATCATTTGAAAGAATTACCGAATGCACGAAATCTTGAAATTCTTCCTTTAAAAGTTGAAAATAAAAATCAATTAAAAGAGTTTGTTTATGGTTGTGATATAGTCGTTCATGGAGGGACACCCTTTCAGTTAGATGTACAAGACCCAAAGACTGAATTGTTTGACCCAACTATTAAAGGAACTAAAAATTTTCTAGAAGTAATTAATAATACAACAAATATAGAGAAGGTAGTTTTCGTTGCTTCTGTTGGAGCATACAATACAAATTTCCCAATGCCTGCAGGCGGAAAATCCCCTGACGATACATTTGATGAAAATGACACTCCATTTACGAGCGAAGAAAGTCACCCCTATGCTCAAGCCAAATTTATTGCTAACCAAACTGTAGAAAAATTTATAGTGGAACACCCAAATGCGAATTTTGAAATCACAAGTGTTTCACCTACAGGGGTTATGGGAAAGTCCTTGTCCAATAGAGAGGATTCAACTTCTTCAGGATTACAATTCTTGTTCAAGAATAAAATAGCTCCCAATCCTTTTATTCAAATGTTGTATGACAATGACATTGAATTTGCATTAGTTGATGTTAAAGACGTGGCGTCTGGAATTTATAGTGCCTCAACTAAAAAAGGGCTACACGGTAAAAACTATTTATTAAGCAGCGAAAGTTGGAAAGTTTCAGATATTTCCGCGATGTTAAATAATGAAAAACCTTCTCGAAATGCTCGCATTATTTACAAAAACGAAGCTGCAAAGCAAGATTTAGGAATCGACTTTAATCCAGCAATTATTCCTTTAACTGAATTCAGTAAATCATAAAAAAACAAAGGCTAATAACTAAGCATATGGCTATATTTAAAGGCTTGGGTGTATTTGTGAAGTTCACCAAATCTTTTGGACTTGGTAATTATAAATTTAAAATAATTACAAAACAAAAAGCTTTGGCTGCGAGTACAGACGGAAACGAAAAGTTTCCTTGCCTGCCCTACTTGTCATAGCCTTACCGTTAAACGAACCTCTCCAAAAACAAACCAACTTTAAGTTTAAAAACCTAAGCTAGCAAATAAATGCGTTAGGGATTGAACGGTTCGACTGCGCTCACCGCAGGCTAATTGTTTGAGCTCGCCGACGAAGGAGGAAGCGAGTAGTGAAAGCCCGACCCTTGTGGTAACGCCCAAAATGTTGAATTAAAACTTATATTCTGAAAGCCCTTTGGTGAATGCCTCTGGGTTTTCGGCTAAGTGATAACGTGGATCGTCGATATCTTCAACAATAACTTCTCTGAATTTAGGACTTGATTTATATAGAAGTATTTTACAATCTTCGCTTAAATGTTTAAGCTTAATTTGCTTACCAGCTTCTTCATACTTATTTACCAAATTTGAAATAGCTTCTATTGCTGAATGATCGCTAATACGTGATTCTACAAAATCGATTTCAACATGCTCTGGATCATCTTTAATATCGAATTTCTCGTTAAAAGCGATGATCGAACCAAAAAATAAAGGCCCCCAGATTTCGTAAACTTTGGTACCATCTTCTCGTAAACGCTTGCGCGCACGAATACGTTTTGCATTTTCCCATGAAAACACCAAGGCGCTAATAATAACACCTGCAATTACAGCGATAGCCAAATCGAAAATAACGGTTAACGCAGATACTGCAATTAAAACAATAACGTCGCTAAAAGGGATTTTATTAAGAATTCTGAAACTACTCCAAGCAAACGTACCGATAACGACCATAAACATAACACCTACTAAAGCTGCTATTGGCACTTGCTCAATAAGTCCGGATGCAAAAAGAATAAATATTAATAGTAATACTGCAGCAACAATTCCTGAAAGCCTGCCTCTACCGCCACCTTTTATATTTATAAGTGATTGTCCAATCATAGCACAACCTCCCATACCGCCAAAAAATCCGGTAACAATATTGGCACCACCTTGTGCCATACATTCTCTGTTGGTGTTTCCTCTGGTTTCTGTAAGTTCATCTATTAAGTTTAGTGTCATTAAAGATTCTATTAAACCAATAGCTGCAAGAATTAATGCATAAGGACCAATAAATACTATAGTTTGCCAATTAAAAGGCACTTTGCTAAAAATATCCGCTTGAAATTGAGGTAATCCGCCTTTTAAGCCTTCGCCACCTCCATCACGAATAAAACTACCTACAGTAGCAACATCTAAATTTCCAAAAATCACAATTCCTGATACTACCAAAATAGCAATTAAAGCTTCGGGTAATTTCTTTGTAAGTTTAGGTAAACCGAACATAATTCCCATGGTAAGACCGACTAAACCAAGCATAATCCATAGTTTATCACCTGCAAACCAATCGCCATTTACATCTTTAAACATACCTAATTGTGATAAAAATATCACGATAGCTAGTCCGTTAACAAAGCCCATCATCACTGGATGAGGAATTAATCTAACAAACTTTCCTAGTTTTAAAACACCAGCTAACATTTGTATAACGCCCATTAAAATAACGGTGGCAAATAAATAGTATAATCCTAATTGCTCACTCGCTTCGCCCATCGCATTTCCTTCGGCAACCAAACTTACCATAACTACTGCCAAGGCACCTGTTGCTCCACTAATCATACCTGGGCGACCACCAAAAATAGAGGTTATTAAACCAACCATGAATGCTGCATACAACCCAACTAAAGGATCTACACCAGCAACAAACGCGAATGCTACAGCTTCCGGAACTAATGCTAAAGCAACGGTTATTCCGCTTAAAATATCATTTTTGACATTGGCTGCACGCTTTCTAATAAATTCAGTCATGGTTGTTTTTTTGAAGGTGCAAATTTAAGCTTAATATATTGGCGTGCAAGTAATACCAATTTAACTTCAAAATATCGCATAAAATTATGTTTCTTTTTCGCCCATATTTCAATATAAAATAGAAGCGTAAGTAAGGCTATGCTTATATTTTCTATTTCATTTGAACAAAAAATAATTCAAATTGCTAATACAACATTTTAAAATTAAATTGGTATTGGAAGTCTTATAATTTAGCTGTTAGAAAAACTATAACGTTTTAGGAAGTTATTAAGATAATTCTTTTTGTAACCAGACTAAGGCTGCTTCTTTTTCTTGAAATAATTTAATATTACGGTTAATATTACCGTTAATATTGAGTAGAGTTTCTGTAGACATTACTGCACCACTTGTTTGAGCAACTACGGCCATAGACTTTATTTCATCTAAATGTACAATGGTTTTTTGAGCATCAAACGTATAACTATAGGAATGTTTTTTATTGATTAATAAACCAAACGGTGCTTCGAGCTTTTTCAGCAAAAAATCATGATACTCATCAATCATAATTTTATCCATAAGAACACCTTCATTAACAATAACTTCAGCTAAATTATTCTGAAGAATATGTATAGTACCAAATGAAAGTTTATAACTACTCATAGCCTTGTTTTAAGAGATTTTTAAAACAACACTTCAAATTAATTAATCTTCTATAATAGAACTTACTTTACTAAGTTAATGATTTTTTTAACAATTAAGCCACTTAGAGGTTTATTTATAAACAAATTATAATTTTATAAAAAATCAAAATTACTTTATACCAATAACTTAATATTAGCATAAGAATTTTCAAGAGCCTCTTCAGATTCTTTTTTATTTAACCAAGCCACTTTTGTTATGCCTTCATTTTCCTGAGGGTGTAATTTTCCCGTGTAACTCGTTTTCATTTCAAACCAATAAGTGATTTTTATTTTGTAACGACCGTTACGTTTAAATATATGGTATGTAATATGCAATGGCTTTGTTATTTTTAAGCCTTTAACACCGGTTTCTTCTTCAACTTCTCGTATTGAAGTTTCTTCAATAGATTCTTTCCTCTCTGATTTTCCTTTAGGTAAATCCCATTTATCATTTCTATAAATAAATAATATTTCACCATTATCGTTATAAACTTTACCACCACCAGCAATAACATTTGGGAGTTTCTTTAAAAATTTTTTTAAAATTTTCTCTGAATTTTTATGAATTAGGCGGATTTCACTTAAAGAGGATCTATTAAGCCTTCTTATAACTTTTGCCATATTTACTGTGCTAAGTAAATAGTTTTTAAAGTTAGTTTCTTTCTCAACTATTGTAGTTAATATTATTGGTTTATCGCCAACAAAAACTTTATACATGGTAGGTCATAATTAACAATTTCAATATGGTAAAAATATCATTTTTACTAACAAACTATACATTGTTGAAAAAAATATTTTTATTCGCCACCAACCCTTAATATTAATTTAAATTTATGTGTAATTTTGTTCACATGATTTTTGACAAAGACACCGCTAAAAAAACCGCTGAAGTTTTATTACAAATTAACGCTATAAAACTTAAGCCTAACGCCCCTTTTACTTGGGCGTCAGGATGGAAATCGCCAATATATTGTGATAACCGAATCATACTATCATTTCCGCCAATTCGTAATTACATTCGCGAAACTATGGGTAAACACATTGAAAAGCAATATGGAAAACCTGATGTTATTGCTGGTGTTGCTACAGGAGCAATTGGCATAGGAATGTTAGTTGCTGAATATTTAGGCTTACCTTTTATTTATGTGAGGCCAGACGCCAAAGGCCATGGACGAAAAAACCAAATTGAAGGCTTTGTAGAAAGTGGACAAAACGTGGTAGTAGTTGAAGATTTAATAAGCACAGGAAAAAGTAGTTTGAACGCTGTTAAGGCTTTAAAAGAAGCTGGAATTAATGTAAAAGGTATGGTTGCCATATTCACGTATGGTTTTGATATAGCTGCAAAGAATTTCGAAAAAGAAAATATACATTTAAATACTTTAAGCAACTATGAAAATTTGCTTGAACAGGCTTTAGAAACTAACTATATTTCTGAAAAAGAATTAAAAACTTTATCGGAGTGGAATACCAATCCTAGTGAATGGAACGCTAATTGATATAAAAAGTTTGTTGTTTAGTTGTAAAGTCGTTTAGACCAACAACTAAACGGCTTAACAAATAACAACTTAACAATATTATGAATTTAGAATCTCCGAAAATTAGTGTTAGCAAATCTCCAGAAGATGTATTTAACTTTTTAGCTGACATCAAGAACTTTGAATATTTAATGCCTGAAAACATTAGCAAATTTGAAGTTTTAAGTGAAGACAAATTTCTTTTCGCTTTAAAAGGCATGCCAGAAATTGTTTTAAAAAAGAAAGAAGTTATACCTCCAAACAAAATTGTATTGGGTGCTGCTGGTGGAAAATTAGATTTTTCACTAATTGTAAATATCACTCAAGTGGATGCTACTACTAGTAAGGTGAAATTAGATTTTACAGGTGATTTCAATCCTATGATGGCCATGATGATTAAAGGCCCTATCAGTAAATTTATTGAAACACTGGTTACAAGTATTCCGAAGTCAATTTAAAACTCGTCTTGACCTTTTCTATTTCCTAAAAATCAAGATGAGTTCTAATACAAAAGCGTAATGGCTTTCAAATCGAATTCTTTTAAAACACTATCTTCTAATAATACTTGAAGATTTCCCGAATTAGAAACACTTTTTATAAAACCAGAAAACATAACGCCTTCAGCATCTTTGAATGTTGAAGGTTTATTTTTTCTAAATAGATGTGTTTCATATTCCTTTTTTAACTCGTTATACTTTTTATCCTTCAATAATAAAAAGTAATCTTTCAAATTATTTATTATAGCAATAGTCAATTCATTTAAATCATATTTCTGTCCTGAAATCGCTTTTAATGAAGATGCTTTGGGTAAATTTTCAAAAGCAATCTGGTTCACATTTAAACCAATTCCAATAATAGAGGCATTAATAGTATTTTGTTTTATGACATTTTCAATCAAAACACCGCATACTTTTTTGTCTGCTGACAAAATGTCGTTAGGCCATTTTACACTTAATCGAGGTATTGAAAGCGCGTCTAAAGTTCTTAAAAGCGACAAAGCTGCCACTATGCTTATATAAAAAGGTGCTTCAAATTGAAAGCCAGATAGCTCCTTAAAGACACTAAACGTAAGGTTTTTAGTTGCCTCTGAATCCCAAACAGTTCCCATTTGCCCTCTGCCTTGTGTTTGATTTTCTGCAATTACAGCGGTGTAATCATCAACAGATTCAGTAGCACAAAGCTTTTTTAAATAGCTATTTGTAGAGTCGATGGCATTAAGTTTGATTATACGCATATAGAAGTTATCAAAATACTCTAAAATCTTATGATTATTTTAAAGTATAAAGAACTAAAAAAATAATAACTTTGCATAAATTTAAATATAATTAATGGCGAAACAAAAAATAAGCGCAGACCAATTAATATCAGTAATAATCAGTGGGATTGAAGATGTTAAAGGTAAAGAAATAAACATTTTAGATTTAAGAGAAATTGAAAACACGGTTTGTGATTACTTTATTATTTGCGAAGGAACTTCAAATACGCAAGTAAACGCTATAGTTAATTCCATACAAAAAAAGGTAAGTAAAGAGCTTAAAGACAACCCTTGGCATACTGAAGGGGCTGATAATGCTGAATGGGTATTAATTGATTACGTAAATGTTGTAGTGCATGTGTTTCAAAAACATATTAGAGAGTATTATGATATTGAGAGCCTTTGGGGCGATGCAAAAACAACAGTTATAGAAACGAGTTACTAAAAAAATCAAATGGCAAACGAAAAGAAAAACATAAAAGATCAGACGCCTAAATTTAGTCCGTATTGGATTTATGGCATACTAATAGCCCTCTTTCTAGGGTATCAATTATTTAATGGCGGAACCTATCAAGACGCCAACAAAACGACACCTTCTGACTTTTTTCAATATTTAGAAGCGGGTGATGTAGAACGTGTTGACATTGTAAAAAACACGCGTGTAGCAAAGATATATTTAACAAAAGATGCTGAGGCAAAAGAGATCCATAAAGGTTCGAAACCTCAAACATTTATTCCATCAGCTACAAAATTACCTAATTATAGATTTGAATTTGGTGATCTTCAAAATTTTGAAAATCAATTAAATGAAAACACAAAAGATTTAGCCAACAAGCCTGTTGTTACGTTTGACACAGAAACGAACGATTGGGGAAATTTACTAATGGGTATTCTACCTTTTATTCTTTTAATAGGTGTTTGGATATTTATTATGCGCCGGATGTCTGGTGGTGCCGGCGGAGGTGCAGGCGGACAAATTTTCAATATAGGAAAATCAAAAGCAAAACTTTTTGACCAAAATACTGAAGTGAAAACGAGTTTTAAAGATGTTGCTGGTCTTGAAGGTGCAAAAGAAGAAGTTCAAGAAATTGTAGACTTCCTAAAGTTCCCAGAAAAGTACACCGCCCTTGGTGGTAAAATCCCAAAAGGCGCATTACTTATAGGACCTCCAGGAACAGGTAAAACATTATTAGCAAAAGCCGTAGCTGGTGAAGCAAAAGTGCCGTTCTTCTCATTATCAGGTTCAGATTTTGTTGAAATGTTTGTTGGTGTTGGTGCATCTCGTGTTAGAGATTTATTCAAACAAGCAAAAGAGAAATCACCTTCAATCATTTTTATAGATGAAATTGATGCTATTGGTCGTGCAAGAGGCAAAAACGCTATGTCTGGAAGTAATGATGAGCGCGAGAATACACTAAATCAGTTATTAACCGAAATGGATGGTTTTGGTACAAATACTAACGTTATTGTAATTGCTGCAACTAACAGAGCAGATATATTAGATAAAGCTTTAATGCGTGCTGGACGTTTTGATAGACAAATTTTTGTGGATTTACCAGATGTTCGTGAGCGTGAAGAAATTTTTGAAGTACACTTAAGGCCCCTTAAAAAGGCAAAGGATTTAGATATAGATTTCTTATCAAAACAAACACCAGGTTTTTCTGGTGCAGATATCGCTAATGTTTGTAATGAAGCTGCTTTAATAGCTGCTAGAAACGGTAAAAAAGCTGTTGATAAGCAAGATTTTCTTGATGCCGTAGATAGGATTATTGGTGGTCTTGAAAAGAAAAATAAAATTATAACACCAAACGAGAAACGTGCCGTAGCCTTTCATGAAGCTGGACATGCCGTTACAAGTTGGATGCTTGAACATGCCGCACCTCTGGTTAAAGTTACTATTGTGCCTCGTGGTCGTTCATTAGGTGCCGCATGGTATTTACCAGAAGAACGCTTAATTGTACGCCCAGAGCAAATGCTTGATGAGATGTGTGCTGCTTTAGGTGGTCGTGCAGCTGAGAAAGTGATTTTTGATAAAATTTCAACTGGTGCTTTAAGTGATTTAGAAAAAGTTACTAAACAAGCTCGTGCCATGGTTACCATATATGGTTTAAGCGATAAGATTGGAAACCTTACCTACTATGATTCTTCAGGACAAAGCGAATATGGGTTTACAAAGCCATATAGTGAACAAACCGCAGAATTAATTGATAAAGAAATCTCAAATATCATTGAAAAACAATATCAACGTGCTATTAAATTGTTGGAAGCAAATAAAGATAAGCTAACACAACTTGCAGAAGTATTGTTGGAGAAAGAGGTTATTTTTAAAGATAATCTTGAAAAAATATTTGGAAAGCGACCTTTTGAAAAAGAGCAAGCTCTGAATGCAAAAGAAGATATAAAAGACGAAGAAGAATAAGACCAAATACCACAATTTGTTAAGCATTTGGTAAAAATCTTAAATTAATCGTAAGGTTAATTTAAGATTTTTTATATTTGGAAAACCTCATTAAAATTTCAGTTAATAGCAATACATTAAATGAGTCTTTTTAGAAAAATTTTTGGTTCGAAATCTAAACGTTCGGGTGAAGAATTAAAATTTGATGACCGAGGCAAATATATGCCTGAGATAAAGCTACCAATAGACGAAAGGTTTACCATAAACTTTAAGGCTAATGGCGGTAAGTTTTTGTACTGCGAAAATTTAAATGAAATTTATAAGAATCTTGGACATATTATTGATGAAAATAGCTGGGAAGAAGAACAAGTTTTATTACTTGATTCAGAATTAGAAGCTAGGTTTAAAGATTCCCATTTACTGCCAACCAAAAAAATAAGTGAGTCTACATATTTTTTAACCACTTGTGAAAATTTGATTGCAAATGATGGTTCTTTATTAATTTCATCAAAGCAAATCTTTGAAAAAAAACTACCTGAGCTTCCTTTTAACTTTATCGTGTTTGCTACAACTAGTCAAATTGTTGATAATATAGGTGAAGGGTTACGTGGTATAAAATCTAAAAACAGACAAAGAATCCCAACAAACATTACCACTATAAAACACTTTAAATCTGGAGATGAAAAAGATTTTCTTAGTTACGGTAGTAGTGCCAAAAACTTATACCTATTACTTTTAGAAGATTTATAGCATGAAAGAAACGCTTGTACGATCACTTTCGGGCTTAATCTATGTCTCATTATTACTTGTTTCTCTATGCTTTGAACAAGCATTAATTGTTCTATTTTTCGTGTTTGGGCTAATTTGTATGGCCGAATTCAAAAAACTCATTCAGCTTAAAAGCCATATTCCTTATTTCATTTTTATTATACTATATGCCGTTTTCGGGTATTGGCAAACCGTTTTAAATACAAATACAGGTTTAAATGAAGCTACCCAAATACTTATGGTGCTTTCTATTTTTGTAGTGCTTTTTTTAATAAAAGATTTATTTTCAAGAAAAAGCATTCCACTTTTTAGCACCAAGCGTTTTTTACTTACCACATTTTATTTATCAAGTGCATTCGTATTTTTAATTTTAATAGCCAATTATTATGAAGACTATAATCCAAATATCTTATTAGGAGTATTTATATTAGTTTGGGTAAACGATTCTTTTGCTTATTTAGTTGGTAAAAATTTTGGTAAACAAAAACTTTTTGAAATAATTTCACCTAAAAAAACGGTAGAAGGGTTTCTTGGAGGTCTGTTCTTTTCATGCGTAGCAAGTTATTTTATCGCTACCTTTACTGAAACCTTAGATTTTACAAGTTGGCTAATTTTAAGTATTATTATTAGCGTATTTGGTACTTTAGGTGATTTAATTGAGTCTAAATTTAAAAGACAGGCAAAAGTTAAAGATAGTGGTATTATCATGCCTGGTCACGGTGGATTATTAGATAGATTAGATAGTATTATTTTTGCTGCACCATTTATATATTTATTTTTAAGAATTTTGAATTATGTTTCATAAAGAAGGTCATAAAATTATAGTCATTACACTTGTTATTATTGTAGCTTTTTTTTTATTAGTTGATAGTTATATTAACATCACTTGGTTGAGAACAATCATTATGACAGCTTTATTAGTGTTCCTAATTCTGATACTGCAATTTTTTAGAAACCCAAAACGACATACACAACTAAATGACAATCAAGTTATTTCGCCTGTAGATGGAAAGGTTGTGGTTATTGAAGAAGTATTTGAAAAAGAGTATTTTAAAGAAAAGCGTTTGCAAGTAAGTGTATTTATGTCGCCTTTAAATGTACATGTAACACGCTACCCAATTGGTGGAAATATTGTGTTCAGTAAATACCATCCAGGAAAATATTTAGTAGCATGGCATCCTAAAGCAAGTGAAGAAAATGAACGCACAACTGTTGTGGTTGAAAATAAAACATACGGTAAAGTATTACACAGACAAATTGCCGGTGCTTTAGCTAAACGAATTGTAAACTATGCAAAAGTTAACGATCAAGCTATTCAAGGTGGCGAATCTGGGTTTATAAAATTTGGATCTAGAGTTGATTTATTTTTACCGTTAGATACGAAAATAAAAGTCGAATTAAATCAAAAAGTTAGCGGTGGCGAAAGTGTTATTGCAGAAGTTAATGAGTGATAATGCATTAAACATAGAATTTAAAGAAGCGGTTGATAGAGTAAATGCTCATAGTGAGCCTTTTCCTGCTGACACCCTTTTAAAGCTTTATGCTTATTTCAAAAAGGCTACTAATAATTACGACAGCCCAAGTAGTAAAAAACCCATAATTAATGCTTTTAAAACCAATGCCTTATTCCAGGCTCAAGACCTTACAGAAAATCAAGCAAAACAAGCCTATATTGATTTGGTAAATAATTATTTTTTGTATAGAAAATAATTAATTGAGTTTTTATACTTCTTAGCAGTATTCAACTTTATCAGAAAAATTAAATCGTTTCACGTCGGATTTAAACAATTTTATATTCGTAAAGAACATTGTGCGCAAGCTTAAAAAATAAACTTAGTTTAAAAATCATTAATGTCCGGTTAAAGACGTGAGACCGCTACGCTACTAGATATAAGACAATAGACTAGATTGTAACTAACTGACAATCATAGTATTGAATATTTGAATGTTTTTCAAAAAAACGAAGATGCCGACATTCCAAAAATTCAAAAGAGCAAGGAAGCCTCTTAAAAAAGCGTTTAACACCCCATATTTGCTTGTAATCCCAGTGTATAAACTATTTTTACCGGACAATAATGTTTAAAAATAGAACAATGAAAAAACTAATTACACTTCTAATTTTTATTCAATCGTGCGGATTGGTATTCGGACAGGATAAAAATGATTTTACCGTGAATTTCAATCATTTGGCATTATCAGTAAAGGACGTTGATGAATCTGCTGAATTTTATAAAGATTTACTCAATCTGGAAGAGATAACTAACAGAACGATAATTAACGGAATTAGATGGTTGTCATTAGGCGAAGGAAAAGAATTGCATCTGATTTCAATTTTAAAAGATGAAATCGTGACGAACAAGAAGTTCACTTGGCATTGACAACATCCCACTTTGATATGCTTATCGCTAAACTTAAGGCTTTGAAAGTTGAATATTCTGATTGGCCTGGAAAATTGAATAAGATAAATGTTCGACCAGATGGAATTAAACAGGTTTTCTTCCAAGACCCAAATGGATATTGGATTGAAGTTAATAGCGTTGGACAATAAAAAATTTCTTGAAGCCGACTATCCCCGAGGCAAGCCATAGGGGTATCAGCCTGCCGGCTGGCAGGTTTCGCCAGTTTCATATTGGCGTTGTGGCCAAAAATTCCGCTCTGCAAAGTCTCCGCAAAGTTCCTGATTGCGAGGTTATCACTGCAAATATACCAGCTTTTTGGCGTTCTGTTAATTTGAGAGAATTTGTGAAGTAATCATATATACTTCATATCTATAATATGACTCATAAATTGTTATAATACTCAAAGTCAGTAGACTTTGCGCAGCATATAAAATGAAAAAAGGCATAAAAATTCAAATTTTTATGCCTTTTTCGTGAAGTTTTCAATCATTATTTTAAGTTAATCAAACTAGCCTTAATAGTCTCGATTTTAGCTAAAGCATCCGCTTCTTTTTTCTTTTCGCTAGCAACTACTTGTTCTGGTGCTCCTGCAACAAATCGGGCGTTCGATAGTTTCTTTTGTACCGATTTCAGAAAGCCTTCAGTGTAATTTAACTCTTCAGTAAGTTTTTTAATTTCAGCTTCAACATCTATAGCTCCAACCATAGGAATAAAATATTCATTAGATTTTACCCTAAAAGTTAAAGCACCTTCAATAGCTTCAAGCGTATCTTCTATAGTTTCAAGGTTTCCTAATTTAGCAATAACACCGTTGAAAGTCGTACTCGTTTTTTCATTGTTTATTACTGAAAAACTAACAGCATCTTTAAAAGCAATATTCTTTTGTTTCCTAATGTTTCTGATTCCAGAAATAACTTCCGAAGCAAATTCAAATTCACTAATTAAAGCACCATCTATAGCTTTAGTTTCTGGCCATTTAGAAATAATTAAAGCTTCATCGGGCGTTCTTTCAGAAATGTATTGCCAGATTTCTTCTGATAAAAATGGCATAAACGGATGTAAGATTTTAAGATTATTCTCAAAAGCTTCAATTACCGATTTATATGTTTTGGCATCAATGGGTTTTTGATAAGCCGGCTTAATGATTTCTAATAACCACGACGAAAAATCGTCCATGATTAATTTGTAAATAGACATTAAAGCATCACTTAGCCTGTATTTACTAAAATGATCTTCAATTTCTGCTAATACTTTTTGAAACTTAGCCTCATACCATTCTAAACCTACTTTTGCAGTTTCTGGTTGCGGAATAGTTTTATCAATTTCCCAACCTTGAACCAATCTAAAGGCATTCCAAATTTTATTTCCAAAACCTTTTCCTTGTTGACAAAGGGCTTCATCAAACATTAAATCGTTTCCTGCAGCAGAACTTAATAATAAACCTACACGAACACCATCTGCACCATATTCCTTAATAAGTTTTAAGGCATCCGGAGAATTCCCTAATGATTTACTCATCTTTCGGCGTTGCTTGTCGCGAACCAAACCTGTTAAATAAACATTTTCGAAAGGTTTTTCATCTTTGTACTCATACCCTGCAATAATCATACGTGCTACCCAAAAGAATAGAATATCTGGTCCTGTAACCAAATCGTTTGTTGGGTAATAGTATTTTATGTCGCTGTTTTCTGGATTTCGAATTCCATCAAAAACACTCATTGGCCATAACCAAGATGAGAACCAAGTATCTAATGCATCATTATCTTGTTTTAAGTCAGAAGCTTGAAGTTTGGAGTTTGAAGTTACAACTCTTGCCTTCTCTACGGCGTCCTCTAGAGTTTCAGCTACTACAAAATCTTCCTTTCCATCCCCATAAAAATAAGCAGGAATTTGTTGGCCCCACATGAGTTGACGCGATATGTTCCAATCGCGGATATTCTCCATCCAATGACGATAGGTACTCTCAAACTTTTTAGGAAACAATTTAATATCACCATCTTCTAAAACCGATTTAATGGCAGGTTTTACTAAATCTTCCATTTTAAGAAACCACTGGTCGCTTAAACGTGGTTCTATAACAGCTTTGGTTCTTTCCGACGTTCCTACTTTATTAGTATAGACTTCAGTTTTTACCAAAACACCGTTTTCTTCTAATTCTTTTACAATTTCCTTTCTAACAACAAAGCGGTCTTTACCTTCATAATGCAATCCGAAGCTATTTAAAGAGGCATCTTCATTAAATATATCAACAACATCCAATTTATGTTTGTCACCAAGATTCTTATCGTTTTCATCATGTGCAGGTGTTACTTTTAAACATCCTGTCCCAAACTCAACATCTACATATTCATCTTCAATTATAGGAATCACGCGATTACAAATTGGCACAATGGCTTTCTTCCCACGCAAGTGTAAAAAACGCTCATCGTTAGGATTGATACAGATTGCTGTATCTCCAAAAATAGTTTCAGGTCGGGTTGTGGCGATAGTTAAGTATTCCTCCCCTAAATCCTCCCCTAGCCCCTCCGAAGGAGGGGAATTCGTATCGGCTCCCTCTCCTTCGGAGAGGGCTGGGGCGAGGATTTTATACTTTATATAGTATAGATTTCCTTGGCGTTCTTCATGAATTACTTCTTCATCAGATAGTGTTGTTTTTGCTTCAGGATCCCAGTTTACCATTCTATAACCACGGTAAATCAAGCCTTTTTTATATAAATCAACAAAAACTTTAATTACGGCTTCACTCATGTCATCATCCATAGTGAATTTGGTTCTTTCCCAATCACAAGAACAACCCAGTTTTTTCAACTGTTCTAAGATAACACCACCGTATTCATGGGTCCAATCCCAGGCATGCTTTAAAAATTCATCACGAGATAAATCATTTTTATCTATGCCTTGCTCTTTTAATTTAGCAACTACCTTAGCTTCAGTAGCAATAGATGCATGGTCTGTACCCGGTACCCAACAAGCATTTTTACCTAATAAACGGGCTCGACGTATTAAAACATCCTGAATGGTATTATTAAGCATGTGCCCCATGTGTAGCACCCCAGTTACGTTTGGTGGTGGAATAACTATGGTGTAAGGCTCTCTTTCATCGGGTTCTGAATGAAAATAATTATGTTTCATCCAGTAGTCGTACCACTTACTTTCTACCTGATATGCATCATATTTTGATGGAATTTGCATGCTTTGGAATAGTTTTTGAATAATGATTTGCAAAAGTACTTATATTTCTTTTTCTATGATAATGCCCGTGACGAAAAGTTTACATTTAGTTTGAATTCTTGAAATGCGAATTACGCTTGACAATTATATGAAATATAAACCATCAGACGAAAGATATAAGCCGTTATTGATAAGTCATTAAATATCTGTATTTAACGGTTTTAAGCAAAATCATAGAAAAGACATACTTGCTTTTGAACGAGTTGAATATGTTAATATGTCTGCATTACGTCTATTATTTTTGCAGGTTGTAGAAAAAGTAACTATGTTTGACTTAGTTTATGAACGAATTTTAACAATAAACCTTTAATTTTGAGAGGCCATTTAAAAAGAAAACAAGAACAACAAAAAATAGAATCATGAAACAATTAATTACTATTTTATTTATCGGATTAATCAGTTTTGGTATTAACGCTCAAGCAAAAATTGAGTTTAAATCTGAAACTATTGATTATGGAACAATTGAAAAAGGTTCTAACGGTGTACGAGTATTTGAATTTACAAATACCGGAGATGAGCCATTAATTATATCAAAAGTATCTTCTACTTGTGGCTGTACAATTCCTAAAAAACCGAAAGACCCTATATTACCTGGACAAACAGGTGTGATTGAGGTAAAGTATGATACGAATAGAGTGAACCCAATTAGAAAAACAATTACTGTGCTTTCCAATGCTGAAACACCAACTATAGCTTTAAAAATTAAAGGATTAGTTATAGATCCAAGTAAAGTAAGCGTACTAGACAAAAAAGAGAAAAGTGTAATGCAACAATAAGTTTGCTTAAACTGATAAATATTAAAAGGCTTGAACAGATGTTCAAGCCTTTTTTATTAAAACAACTTTTTTAATTTAAAGTTAAAAATTAAAGCATCACCTCCTCTATCTACTCGCATCCTTATTTTTTTACCATCGTCATCATAAAACATCTGTATGATTTGATTGAGCCTGAGTTGATAAGTTTGCTTACCATTTATACTTATTAATATATCACCTATTTTTAAACCTGCTTGTTCTGCAGGTGAATCTTTTCTTAATTCAACTATGGCATAAGCTGGTTTTAACGAAATTTGGTATTGATTATCTAAAATGATATTGTTATTGCTACTTTGAGTTGTACTGTTTTGTTTTATATTACTTTTATTTAATTCTCTTAATATTCTCATACCATCATGCGCTAGTTCTATGCCACTTTTATTGTAATTAAATTCATCATTAAAAAGATTATTTTTTTTAAGTGTAATTATTGCTCTCTGATAATCAAAAATAACATTAAAACGTTTTAAAATATTACCAGATAAACTACCATTACGGTTCTTATGTTTTCTTGCATATGATATAAATGTTGAATCTGGATATGAAACATTAACATTGTCGAGTACAAAGTTTTTTAAAGCAAAATTTTCGACTTTTGAACGTTTCCCATACACACTTCCACTTAAGCCATGACCAAGAAAATCATAAAAATATTTATCACTAGATTTAATTCCTAAAGAATCATCTTCAAATAACCACAAAGCATCACTACCTCCAGAATCTATTAATAATTTAACAGGAATTATTCTTTTATTCGTCCATACTTCAGCATTTATATAAGGCTTACTATTATAAAACTCTAAATTTAGTCTTTCACATTTTTTACATTTTTTATATGTATACTTTTTGGGCTGAGTTAGTCTTAAAAACTTATTAGAATAGTTTATTTCTACTACGAAGTCTTTGAACAAATCGTAACCTATTATACCATGAACTGGAAACCCTAATCTGGGAGCAAAATTTAAATTAACATCATAAACTGCGTATAAATCTTGATTTAAGTTAATAGCATCTCCAATTTTAATAATGTTCCTTTTAGATTTTAACGCATCTACAGATTCTCCCTCACCCAAACCTCTTAAGGAAATTGTTTCTGTATTTTTTATTTTTAAAGTATCTGATACATTTAAAAAATTAAAAATAATAGGTTTACTAACCCCTGTATCTAACAAAAAAGAGAGGGTTACGCCATTTATTTCAACGGGGATTACTATTATATTATTAATTAGTTTAAATTTAATTTTATCAGATTGCTTATTGTTCTGAATAATAAATTTTCCTTGAGAAAAACTAAAATTATATAAACAAAAAAATAGTATTATGACTAAAATTCGTTTTTTCATTAAGAAGTATATATGATTGAATTTACGAATCTTTAAATTAGTTTATTGAATAAGAGCATATTTTTAAAAAAAATTTAAGATAATTTCCTCAACTTTGTATTCTAAATAGTTTTAAATGCCATCTATATCTAAAAAAGGGCAATTAATGCCTCAGTCTCCAATACGTAAATTAGTACCGTTTGCAGAACACGCTGTGAAAAATGGTAAGTCTATTTACTATTTAAATATCGGGCAACCAGATATTAAAACGCCAGAAATTGCTTTACAGGCAGTTAAAGACAGTAATATCGATGTTCTTGCTTATTCAAGGTCTGAAGGTTCTGAAACTTATAGACAAAAAATTTCTGTTTACTATAAAAAACATGATATTGATGTATCTCATGAGGACATTATTGTAACTACTGGTGGCAGTGAAGCTTTACTATTTGCTTTTGGAAGCATTATGGATGTGGATGATGAAATAATTATTCCAGAACCTTTTTATGCTAATTATAATGGGTTTTCAACAGCGTCAGGTGTTAAGGTGGTACCGGTAATTTCTAAAATTGAAGATAATTTTGCATTGCCACCAATTGAAGCATTTGAAAAGCTAATAACACCAAAAACAAAAGCAATTTTAATTTGTAATCCTGGAAATCCAACAGGATATTTATACGCCAAAGAAGAAATACAAAAACTAGCTGCCATTGTTAAAAAGTATGATTTGTTCTTAATTGCAGATGAAGTTTACAGAGAGTTTACTTACGATGGTAACACACACTATTCCGTAATGCAAGAAGAAGGTTTAGACGAATATGCCATTATGATAGATTCTGTATCTAAACGTTACAGTATGTGTGGTGCAAGAATTGGTTGTTTAGTTTCTAAAAATAAATCGGTTATTCAAACAGCGCTAAAATTTGCACAGGCACGTTTAAGTCCTCCTACATTAGCTCAAATAGCAAGTGAAGCCGCTTTAGAAACTCCGCAAAGTTATTTTGATGATGTTATTGAAGAATATGTTGAACGCAGAAACACATTAATTTCTGAATTGCAAAAAATTGATGGTGTAAAAGTTGCAAAACCTAAAGGCGCTTTTTATTGTATTGTTGAATTGCCAGTAAAAAATTCTGATAATTTTGCGCAATGGCTTTTAGAGCATTTTGAAGTTGATAATGAAACGATTATGGTAGCTCCAGCTGCTGGCTTCTACTCTACTCCAGGTGTAGGTTTAAACCAAATTAGAATAGCTTACGTACTTAATAAAGAACGTTTAATAAAATCTGTGCATATTTTAAAAGAAGCCTTAAAAGTTTATAAAGACTAGTGCATATTCAAGAAAACATATCCCTAAAACCCTACAATACTTTTGGTATTGATGTTACTGCCAAACATTTTGTTTCGGCTAGTAATATTGATGATTTAAAGCAAATTCTATCTTTAAAAGAACACCCCAACAAACTTATATTAGGTGGTGGTAGTAACATGTTACTGACTAAAGATTTTAACGGGCTTGTAGTTCATATAAACCTTAAAGGCATAGAAATTATTTCTGAAAATGATAATACCGTTATCGTTAAAGCCAATGCAGGCGAAAACTGGCATGAATTTGTGCTTTGGTGTATTAATAATGGTTTTGGTGGTATTGAAAATTTATCTTTAATTCCAGGGAATGTAGGCACTGCTCCTATCCAAAATATTGGTGCTTATGGTGTTGAGTTAAAAGATGTTTTTGAATCTTGTGAGGCCTTATCATTAGAAACAAAGTCATTGCGATCATTTTCTAAATCAGAATGCAATTTTGGTTATAGAAATTCTATTTTTAAACAAGAAGCTAAGGGTCAGTTTATAATTACTAACGTTAATTTTAAACTGTCAAAACAAAATTACAACCTTAGTATTAATTATGGAGCTATTACTTCTCAATTAGAATTGATGAAGGCTAACAATCCAACGATTCAAGATATTTCAAAAGCGGTTATTAGCATCAGAGAAAGCAAATTACCAAACCCAAAAGAGATTGGAAATAGCGGAAGTTTTTTTAAAAATCCCGTGATTTCAAAAACACTTTTTAATACACTTCTTGAAAATTTTAAAGACATCCCAAGCTATCCTATTTCAGAAGACAAAGTAAAAGTGCCTGCAGGTTGGCTTATTGAAAAAGCAGGATTTAAAGGCAAACGATTTGATGATTATGGTGTACATAAAAACCAAGCCTTGGTTCTTGTTAACTTTGGTGGCGCCAAAGGTTCTGACATATTAAAACTTTCTAAATTAATTCAAAAAACGGTTGAGCGAATTTTTGGTATATTTATTGAAGCTGAGGTAAATATCTTATAGTTTAAAAGAAATTTCTAACTTTGGTAAAAACAATCGCCGTCTAAACACCTATATTAAAACTAGTCATCTTGATTTCACCTATAGAAAAGCAAATAGTAACTTTATTACAGAATAGCGACAAGAAAGCTATTAGTTTGCTTTATGAAAACTATGCAGATGCATTGTTTGGAGTTATTAAAAAGATTATTTCAGACGATGATACAGCTCAAGATGTACTCCAGGAAAGTTTCGTGAAAATTTGGAGGTATGCTAAAAAATATGACTCAAGTAAAGCTAAATTATTTACATGGCTTTATAGAATTGCATATAATACAGCTATTGATAAAGTGCGGTCTCAAAAGAATAAAAAGAATAATGAAGTCCAAATGGAGACTTCATCCGTATATAAAGTAACATCCAACGAACTAAATCAGGATGTTTTAGATATAAAAAAGCATCTATGTAGCTTAGATGAGAAATATCAAATAGTGATTAATGCGCTCTTTTTCGAGGGCATGACGCAGCAAGAAGCTAGCGACGAATTAGATATTCCGTTAGGAACAATAAAATCAAGATTAAAAATTGGATTACGTGAATTGAAAAAAATTTACGACCCTCAATAAACAAAGTCATGAATGAGAAAATAACTACTTTTTTAAATTCTGGCCTATTAGACAAATATCTATTAGGTGAAACTACTTCTGCTGAAGCAGAAATAGCGGAGTCTTTTATTGCAAGATACCCAGAAATAGAGAATACCTACAACATCATGCAACACAACCTTGAAGTGGTTGTAAAAGCTAATGCTGTTGAAGCACCAAAAAGTATTTTAAATAATATTTTAGATGAACTTGACAACACACCTGTTGTTAAATTAAACATTGTAAAGAAATATAAGAAATGGTATAAATTTAGTGTCGCTGCTAGTGTTGCTGCGCTAATTTTCGCTAGCAGTTCTATGTATTTTTATGATCAAAATCAAAAATTACATAGCGAAACTTTAGTTGTCGATGACGAGATTAATGATTTACGTGGTGACATTGCAAAAAACAACGAAATGCTAGACAGCGTAATGAGGCAACTTTTAAAGCTTAATAACCCTGAAACTGAAAAGTACATTATAAAAGGAAATGAGCGTGCTAAAGATTTAAAAACGGTAGCATACATTAATCCTAGCGAAAAAACATCAATGATTGATGTCGTTTCGTTACCAGAATTACCCGAAGAACAATGCTACCAAATTTGGGCAGAATTGCAAGGTAAGATGGTTAACTTAGGTATTTTAGACAAAGCTGACAGACAGCTTAGAAGCATCCCTTATATGGAAGATGCACTTGCATTAAGTATTACCATTGAGCCTAAAGGCGGAAATACTATTGCATCAATGCAAAATTCTGTAGCACAAATTAAGCTACAATAAGATTAATAGCAATAATAGAAAAGCCTCAATTTACTAAGTAAATTGAGGCTTTTCTATTTTATAATCTTTGACTAATCTTAATAAAACAATGCTTTGTGAAGGATTCTGGCAACTAGTAAGACTAGCAATCGGTGCAACCAAAAACAATCAAAGTTGCCCCGTCAATTCACCTTCTATAAATAGCGTTTGGTTTCTTCCAAAATTTAATAACAAAAATCATATCTTTGCATAAATAATTATAAACTCTCATGAAACTTTTATTAATAACCATAGTACTTTTAGGATTAGGTATAGCAGGAATTGCTATTAAAATTTGGGGAAAAAAAGACGGAAAATTTGCCGGAACTTGTGCAAGTCAAAACCCAATGCTTAATAAAGAAGGTGAGGCTTGTGGTTTTTGCGGAAAAACTCCAGATCAATTTACTGATTGTAAAGAACCTCAACATTCATAGCACTGTATGGGTTTTCTTGATTTTGCATTCTACGGATTTGTAGCTGTAGTCATTATTCAAGTTGTTTTTTATGTATTTTTATTTGGAAAATTTGCTTTTTCAAAGCAAAAAAAAGTGCCTCCAAAAAATATTGCTATTTCTGTTATTATTTGTGCCAAAAACGAAGCCGAAAATTTAAAAAGATTCCTCCCATCAATTATTGAGCAAGATTATCCAAATTTTGAAATTGTTCTGATTAATGATTCCTCAAAAGATGATACTTTAGAGGTTATTCATCATTTTTCAAAATTACACGATAATTTAAAGGTTGTAAATGTTAAAAGTATTGAAGCCTTTTGGGGAAACAAAAAATATGCCCTAACACTTGGTATAAAAGCTTCAAAAAACGACTTTCTTTTGTTTACCGATGCTGATTGTAAACCTGTATCCAAGTATTGGATAAAAGAAATGAGCGCCCATTTTAGTAATACAAAATCTATTGTTTTAGGTTATGGTGCCTATTCAAAAATTAAAAATTCCATCTTAAACAAATTGGTTCGTTTTGAAACTCTTATAACCGCTATAAATTATTTTTCATTTGCCAAATCGAGCTTACCATATATGGGAGTTGGACGAAATCTGGCTTATACCAAAAAAGAATTTTTTGATGCTAATGGTTTTATTAACCATATAAAATTACGCTCAGGAGATGATGATTTATTTGTAAATCAAATAGCTACTCAAAATAACACGACTATATGTTTTTCAAAAGACAGCTTCACAGAGTCTATTCCAAAAACTACATTTAAGGGATGGTTTAAGCAAAAAAGACGCCACGTTTCAACAGCAAAACATTATAAAATGAAGCATAAAGTGCTGCTAACACTTTTATACATTTCAAATGCATTGTTTTGGTTATTTGCAATAATACTTTTTGTATCATTATTCAAATGGCAAATGGTATTAGGTTTATTCATATTTCGAATTGTTTTACAGTACACAATATTAGGGGTTTCGTCAAAAAAGCTGGGTGAAACAGATTTATTAGTTTCCCTTCCTTTCCTTGAAATTTTTCTAATTATTACACAATTAACTATCTTTATAAACAATCTTATCTCAAAACCTATCCATTGGAAATAGAGGAAGCGATTACGCGTGCAAAAAAAAACGACCAAAAAGCATTTAATTATTTATTAGATCTTTTCTGGGATAATGTTTATGGTTTTCAGTTAAAACGTACTCGTAATGAAAATGATGCGGAAGATATCACTATTCAAACATTCTCTAAAGCATTTGATAAAATTGAAACCTATGATGAACAGTACACGTTCAAAACTTGGCTAATTACCATTTCAAAAAACATTCATATTGATTTATTGCGCAAAGAAAAAAATTCAATTATTCAAGTCATTTCAAAAGATGACCGAGATGTATTTCAGGTTTTAGATGAGTCGCCTTCTCCTGAAGACAAGTTGATTACAGAACAACATTTAGCCAAACTACTTCGAGATATTAAAAAATTAAAACCGCATTATCAAGAGGTTATAAACTTACGCTATTTTCAAGAACTTAGTTATAAAGAAATTTCCAAAGAATTAAAAGAGCCTATAAATAACGTTAAAGTAAAATTACTTCGTGCTAAAAAATTATTAGCTGAAATTATTAGAGAAAAGTAAATGATTACTAAACTTAAAAATCTAGGCCCGGGATTGTTATTTGCTGGTGCAGCTATAGGCGTTTCACATTTAGTACAATCTACACGGGCGGGAGCAGATTTTGGTTTAGGTTTAATTTGGGCATTGCTTTTAGTAAACTTATTTAAATATCCTTTTTTTCAATTCGGGCCTCGTTATGCCACTGCCACAGGAGAAAGTTTATTGGAAGGTTATTTAAAACTAGGAAAAGGAGTTTTAACAGTTTATTTCATAATCAGTTTAGCAACTATATTTACTATTCAAACAGCGGTTACTATTGTTACGGCAGGTCTAGCTTCTTCGCTGTTTGGAGATTTTATTAGTATAAAGATATGGACAGTGATTATTCTGGTTATTTGCTTAAGTCTATTAATTTTTGGCAAGTATAAGCTATTAGATAGGTTGATGAAAATAATTATCATCACACTTACTATGAGCACTTTAGTAGCTGTAAGTATGGCTTTATTTAATAATACTAGCGCCCTTTCCTTTAAACAGGTACTACCTAAAAATGGTCTAGAAATCGCCTTTTTAATTGCTTTTATGGGCTGGATGCCCGCACCCTTAGATATTGCTGTATGGCAATCTTTATGGTCTATTGAAAAAAATAAAGATACCAAATCATACACTACTAAATCAGCTCTTTTCGATTTTAATGTAGGTTATATTGGAACCCTGATTTTAGGTATTGGATTTGTACTTTTAGGAACTTTGGTCATGTTTAACAGTGGAGAAACTTTTAGCAACAAAGCCGGTGTTTTTTCTGGGCAATTAATCAAAATGTACACCACCAGTCTTGGAGATTGGGCATATATTATAATTGGTATTACTGCATTCACTACCATGTTTAGCACAACTTTAACCACTTTAGATGCATCCCCAAGAGCCATGGCAAAAACGACACAATTACTTTTTAAAAAAGCCATAAAGTTCAATTATACATTTTGGATTTTGGTACTTACTTTAGGTACTATCTGCATCTTTTTTTTGTTAGAGTCAGAAATGGGTTTACTAATTAAAATAGCCACAATTTTATCATTTATTACAGCTCCTTTTTATGCTATTATCAATTATAAATTAATTTCCAGTAAGCATACGCCTAAGGAATGGCAACCATCAAAGGCATTACATATTCTGAGTATTTTAGGAATTGTTTTTTTGATAGGGTTTAGTGTTTGGTATCTTACTACGCTTTAGGGTTATTACACAGAGATTCGCAAAGTTTTCACGGAGATTCACAGAGCGTTTTGTCCTTATTTTGAAATTCTCGTTCTTTAAACCAAGATCCAAATGCTTATTATTATATGAGATTTCTCTGAGTGATTCTTTGGTTCTCCGTGTATCTCTGTGTAATCTTCTAGGGTATAAAGTCTATAAATGGAGTTCTGCGCTGCGTTAGGGATTGAACGGCATGTTTGAGCTCCCCGACGCAGGAGGGAGCGAGTAGTGAAAGCCCGACCCTTGTGGTAACGCCCAAAAATTTTAAAAAAATCAGTATAAATTTACTTCTTTAAGTGTATTTCTGTGTCGCTTTCTAGGGCACTATTTAAAAGAATACTTTGTATCTTTGCACTCTATATTTTAGAGATATGAACACCAAAACTGCTTCAAATATATTACCCGAACGTACACTCAAACCAAAATGGCTTCGTGTTAAACTTCCAACGGGAAAAAAATACACAGAACTTAGAGGTTTAGTTGACAAATACAATCTAAATACTATTTGCACTTCAGGAAGTTGCCCTAATATGGGAGAGTGTTGGGGAGAAGGCACTGCAACTTTTATGATTCTTGGTAATGTTTGTACACGCTCTTGCGGCTTTTGTGGTGTAAAAACTGGGCGACCAGAAACGGTGGATTGGGATGAGCCAGAAAAAGTAGGGCGATCTATAAAAATTATGCAAATTAAACATGCGGTTTTAACGAGTGTTGATAGAGATGATTTAAAAGACATGGGAAGCATTATGTGGGCTGAAACTATTAAAGCTGTTAGAAGAATGAATCCTGAAACAACTCTTGAGACGCTTATTCCAGATTTCCAAGGCATTGAAAAACATATAGATAGAATTATTAATGTGGCGCCTGAAGTGGTATCACACAATATTGAAACCGTACGTCGTTTAACTCGCGAAGTTAGAATTCAAGCGCAATACGACAGAAGCATGGGGGTTTTAAAATATTTAAAACAACAAGGGCAACGACGCACAAAATCGGGCATTATGCTCGGTTTAGGAGAAACCAGAGAAGAAGTAATCGCTACGCTCCATGATCTTAAAGAAAATGATGTAGATGTTGTTACTATTGGACAATACCTTCAACCCAGTAAAAAACACTTACCTGTTAAACAATTTATAAATCCAGATCAATTTAAAGAATATGAAGACATTGGTTTAGAATTAGGATTTCGTCATGTAGAAAGTAGTGCCTTAGTAAGGTCTTCTTATAAAGCACAAAAACATATAAATTAATAATGATCAATGTTGCTATCAATGGTTTTGGTAGAATAGGCAGACGTGTTTTTAGATTACTTCAAAACCATAAAAATATACAAGTTGTTGCTATCAATGATTTAGCAGATGCTAAAACTTTGAGTCATTTACTCAAATATGATAGTGTACATGGAATTTTCAATGGTGAAATATCGCATAGCGAAAATGAAATTATTACTAACAAAAGAAGTATTCCGCTTTTAAATGAAAAACATCTAAAAGATATAAACTGGAAACCTTTTAATGTTGATTTTGTTATTGAATCTACTGGAAAATTCAAATTATCCTCAGAATTGCAACATCATATAAATAATGGAGCAAAACAAGTTATTTTAAGCGTTCCGGCTCTTGAAGATAATATTAAAACAATAGTTTTAGGTGTTAATGAAAATAGTATTGATGGAACAGAAACCATAATTTCTAACGCATCATGTACTACTAATAATGCGGCACCAATGATTAATATCATTAATAAACTTTGTGGCATTAATCAAGCATATATTACTACGGTGCACTCCTATACTACCGACCAAAGTTTACATGACCAGCCTCATCGGGATTTACGAAGGTCTAGAGCGGCAAGTCAATCTATAGTCCCAACAACTACTGGAGCAGCAAAAGCACTTACTAAAATTTTCCCAGAACTTTCTGATGTTATTGGAGGTTGTGGTATTAGAGTTCCTGTTATAAACGGCTCTTTAACTGATATTACTTTGAATGTAAAAAAAACGGTTTCGATAGAAGATATCAATAATGCATTTAAAGAAGCTTCAAGGAGTAATTATAAAGGTATTTTAGAATACACTGAAGACCCAATTGTTTCTATAGATATTGTTGGAAACCCGCATTCTTGTATTTTCGATTCGCAAATGACATCTGTAATTGGAAATATGGTAAAAATCATAGGATGGTATGATAACGAAACAGGCTATTCTCAAAGAATAATTGACTTATTGTGTTATTTATCGGAAAAAAAGTGTCTTTTATCGATAAAATAATTATATTTGTCCGCAACATTTACTAAAAATGCTCCAAATTAAAAGCTACATATTAATTGTTTTTATGCTAATCAGTATCACGGCTTTTGCTCAGGAAGCTATTGATGAAGATCCTGAAATAGTACAAAATAACATAAACTATCGTATTGCTCAATCGCAAACCGAGTTAGAAAACTACAATTATTATAAAGCTAAAAAAAATCTTGACGAAGCGTTAGATTTAGCTGAAAAAGCAAGTAACAAAAAAAGTCTTGGTATTATTTATGCTATAAAAGGAAGATTAGAGCTTATAATTGAAGAAGAAGACAAAGCCATAAAATCTTTAAATAAAGCAATAGAAATTCAACGTATTATAAACGACAATGTTAACTTAGGTAGCTCTTACAAAACGTTTGGAGATATTTATTTAGCTAAAGAAGATTTTTATTCAGCACTAGATTCTTATACCGCAGCTAAATCAAAATTTGAGGAAGAAGATTTAAATGAAGAATTAGCTGAAACATTACTATCTGAAGGCAAAACTTATAACGCGTTAAAAAATTACAAAAAGGCCAGAGATGTTGTCGAGCAATCTTTAGCCATTGCAAAAAAATATGATTATTTAAAAATACAAAGTGATGCATTAATTAATCATGCAAGAATTTATAATAAACTAGGAAACAAAGAAAAAGCATTAGAGGTTGCGCTTAGTAGTTTACAAATTGCAAGAACTAATAGTTTTACAAATATTCTTAATGAAGGATATGCTGTTGTTAGTGACTTATACAATAGTTTAGAAGAACATAAGCTATCTAGAGATTATTTGAATGCTCACCTAAAACTTTCTGATTCAGTGCGAGGTTTAACTCGAATTAATTCTTCAAGAAATCAAGAAACTCAATTTCGATTAAATGAAGAAATAGAAAAAAACAAAGAGGTAGTTCAAAAGTTAGAAAAAGCTGAAGACGATAAAAACTTGAATACATTAATATCAATTTTGAGTGTGGCGCTAATTACCATTTTATCACTTTTAACCTTATCGCTTTACAAAAACAATAATATTAGGTTGAAAACTAATAATATGCTTCATAAAAAGAATGGAGAGCTTATTATTGCGAAAGAGAAAGCAGAATTAGCATCGAAAACTAAAGCAAATTTCTTATCAACAGTAACACACGAGTTACGTACACCGCTATATGCGGTAACAGGTTTAAGTAATATGCTATTAGATGAAAACCCAAAACCAGAGCAAGTTCAGCATTTAAAATCGCTTAAGTTTTCAGGAGATTACCTTTTAACATTTATTAATGATATTCTTCAAATAAATAAAATTGAAGCCAATAAAGTTGATGTTGAACCAGAGTCTTTCAACTTAAAAAAGAAAATAAACAATATTGTTTTAGCACTTAATAATTCAGCTCAAGATAATAATGTCAAAATTCACTTTGAATTTGATAAAGAATTACCACAAAACTTTATTGCTGACCAGTTGAAGATTTCGCAAATCCTTATTAATTTAATTGGTAACTCCATTAAATTCACTAAAGACGGAGATATTTGGATTCGTGTTTATAAAATTGAAGAAGAAGGTAAAACATACACTTTACGCTTTGAGATTGAAGATAATGGTATTGGAATTAGCCAAGAGAAACAAGACCACATGTTTGAAAGTTTCTCTCAAGGGTCTATTCAAATTAACCGTAAATATGGCGGTACAGGTTTAGGACTATCGATTGTAAAAGGATTAATAGATATCTTAAAAGGAAAAATTTACGTGAAAAGTGAATTAGAAAAAGGTACTACATTCTATTTTGAAATACCTTTAGAACATACAAATATAAAAGAAGCTGAGGAAAAAACAATCGCTTATTTTGATGGTAATGCTAGTGATTTAGATTTATCTAAAGTTAAAATTCTAGTAGTTGAAGACAACAAAATCAATCAAATGATTACCAAAAAGATTTTAACTAAAATGGATCTTAAGTGCGATATTATTGATAATGGTGAAGACGCTGTTGAAATGATAAAAAACAATAACTACAATATTATATTGATGGATATTCACATGCCAGGAATAAGTGGCATTGAAGCTACTAAGATTGTGAGATCGTTTGATAAAGAACTGACTATTTTCGCACTTACTGCGGTTACTATTGAAGATAAAATGCATGAGTTTGAAGAGGCTGGTTTTACAGATATTATTCCAAAGCCATTCAAGCAGGAAGAGTTTGAGAAAAAACTTTATAATGCATTAGCTGGTAAAAGTAAAGCCTCTTAAACTAGTACTTAACGAAATCTTTTATAAGTTGATTCATTTTCGACGCTTCATCAATGCTTACTGTAATAGGTAAATAAAAAAGTTTACCCTTTAATGATTCGTATTGTTTCAACCTCATAAAGTCTTTTTCAGTAGTAACGATTAACTCCTTTTTATTTAAAGTAGATATATCTTCTTCTGTAAAATCATGATGATCTTTAAAATTTAAATGTTCAAAATTTAAGTTTTTACCCTTCAAAAAATCAACCAATAACGTTGAATTAGCTATTCCTGTAACTAAAGTAAACGGTTCTAATTTATCAATTGCTTTAGATTCTTTAGCAGAAAACAAACTATCAGAATACCTTATAGAACTAAAAAAAACATGTTGATGCTTTTCTGGCTTAATTTGTATTATAAAGTCCCTTTTTTCGCTTGTACTTAAAGTTATCGGGCACTTAGTAACAACAATAATATTGGCGCGTTTAGCTCCAATTCTAGGCTCTCTTAAATTGCCTGTTGGCAAAACCATATCATTAAAATAAGGGTTAGCGTAAGTAGTCAATAAAATATTAAAGCCTGCTTTTACTTTTCTATGTTGCAATGCATCATCCAATAGAATAACTTCCGGATTTTCTTGCAGCAAATTTTGAATACCGTTGCGCCTATCTGCATCCACGGCCACTAAAATTTCATTGTTAAATTTAGAATAGAACTGAAAAGGTTCATCTCCAATAGATTCAGCATTAGAGTTTTTATTAGCCAACTGAAAACCTCTTGTTTTTCGTTTATAACCTCGACTTAAAGTGGCCACTTTATAATCATCCTTTAAAAGATTGATTAAGTATTCTATCATGGGTGTTTTTCCAGTACCACCAGCACTCAAGTTACCAACACAAATTACAGGAAAATCATAAGAAACAGATTTTTTAACATCAAAATCATATAATTTATTTCGCAACCAGGTTACTAAATAATAAATTGGAACTATTGGTAATAATATTTTTCTTAAAAGCTTCACAGCAACGAAATCAATTTTATTTAATAATTATCAAGTGTGAAATATAATAATTATTAAATCAATGAAGATTACACAAGACCTTTAAAAATATATTTTAGTTACTTGTGAAAGTAATTATTTTATCTTTGAATTTAAACACAAATAAATATGATTGTACAAGACGTCATAAATCATTTAGAAGAACTTGCTCCATTAGCTTACGCTGAAGATTTTGATAATGTTGGTTTGTTAGTGGGCAATAAAACTCAAAAAGTTACAGGTATTTTGGTTACTCTAGACACTCTTGAAGCTGTTGTTGATGAAGCTATTGAAGAAAACTGCAACCTCATAGTAAGCTTCCACCCTATCATTTTTAAAGGTTTAAAAAAGCTTACTGGCAAAAATTATGTAGAGCGTGTGGTTATGAAAGCCATTAAACACGACATTGCTATTTTTAGCATCCACACCGCGCTTGACAATGCTTTACAAGGTGTAAATGATATGATTTGCAATCAACTGGAATTAACAAACAAGCGTATTTTAATTCCGCAAAGCGAAACTATAAAAAAATTAACCACGTATGTACCAAAAAATGAAGCAGAAGAATTACGAACCGCATTGTTTAATGCTGGAGCTGGAGATATAGGAAATTATTCAGATTGCAGTTTTAACGTAGAAGGTTATGGCACCTATAACGGCAATGAAGAATCAAACCCTACGAAGGGTAAAAAGGGCAAAACCCATACTGAGGAAGAAACAAAAATTACAGTAACCTATGCTAAACATTTAGAATCGCAAATTCTTAAAACACTTCTAAAAACCCATGCTTACGAAGAAGTCGCTTATGAAGTGACTACCCTAGAAAACAAAAACCAAAATATAGGTATGGGCATGATAGGAGAATTTGTTAACCCCATGGACGAAGCTAGCTTTTTAAACCACCTAAAAACTAAAATGAATACAGAATGTATCAGACACTCTTTATTTTTAAATAAAAAAATAAAAAAAGTTGCTGTTTTAGGAGGTTCGGGTAGTTTTGCTATTCAAGCTGCTAAAGCTTCTGGTGCCGATGCTTTTGTAACTGCCGATTTAAAATATCACGACTTTTTTACTTCTGAAAATAACATCCTTTTAGCAGATATTGGGCATTATGAAAGTGAGCAATTCACAAAAATCCTTTTAGTAGCATATCTTACAAAAAAAATTACTAATTTTGCAATCATTTTATCAAAGATAAATACCAATCCTGTTAAGTATTTTTAAAATATGGCTAAAAAGAAAGAAGTAACTGTTGAAAATCGTTTAAGAGCTTTATACGATTTACAACTCATCGATTCTCGTATTGATGAAATTAGAAATGTTCGAGGAGAACTTCCTTTAGAAGTTCGTGATTTAGAAGATGAAGTTGCTGGATTAAACATCAGATTAGAAAAACTTGTTTCTAATCTAGAAGTAATAGATAACGATATTACTAGCAAAAAGAATTTGATTGAAGAATCAAAAGCTTTAATGAAAAAGTATGCTGAGCAACAAAAAAATGTTAGAAATAACAGAGAATTTAATTCACTAACTAAAGAAGTTGAATTTCAAGAATTAGAAATTGAATTAGCAGACAAGCATATTAAAGAATTTAAAGTTCAAATTGAGCAGAAAAAAGAAGTGGTTGCAGAAACCAAAGAGCGTTTAAAAGAACGTGAAACACATTTAAAACACAAAAAGAGTGAATTAGATGCTATTTTGGCTGAAACTGAAAAAGAAGAACAAGCTTTAATAGTAAAATCTGATGAATATAAAAAGCAAATTGAAGCCCGTTTGGTTGCTGCTTATACCAGAATTAGAACAAATGTAAAAAATGGCTTAGCCGTTGTACCTATTGAAAGAGGTGCTGCTGGTGGTTCTTTCTTTACTATTCCACCGCAAGTTCAAGTTGAAATTGCCTCTCGCAAAAAAGTAATTACTGATGAGCATAGTGGTAGAATTTTAGTTGATGCTGCTTTAGCAGATGAACAAAAAACTAAAATGGAAAAAATGTTTTCTAAACTATAATATATTTTAAAACATAAATTTAAGAGCCTTCATTCTTTGAAGGCTTTTTTTTATGCCTAATAATTTGGACGTTACCCTATCGGGTCAGGCTTTCCGCTACAAGTCCTCGCTTCGTACCTCGCTGTGGGCTTTCCACTGCAATCCTTAACGCGGGGTCAGTCCGCCAGTTTACAATAATAAATCCGCAGACAGTTAGCATACTTGAAAATTGAGTCCTATATAATCAGCTAAACAAATAATTTGTTTTTACTTAGTAAATAGTGTCTGGACGTAAACACAGCAAAATTAAATTTGTTTCTTTTTGCGCCCTATCAGTTTATTTTTAATCGCTTGATACTAAGGTGTCAACTCATAAAAACTAAACAAAAATGACATCAAAAATAAGTCAAATTATAAAAATCGTCTGTTTCCGTCCAGACACTAAATAGATATTAAAGAGCTTTGTTAAAACCCACCCCTTAGCCCCCTCCAAGGAGGGGAAACTCATACGCTACAGTTTCCCTCCTAATAAGGAGGGATTAAGGGAGGTGTATTTTTAAAATAACTTAGTAACCCAAATCTTCAAAAAACAAAAACCACAGCAAAAAATCAAATCCCAAATCAATTCAGAGAATTGAACGCCAAGGCGCAGAATAGATGAAGAAAAGCTCCGAGAGTAGGAGGACAAAGTTCGACGCGGAGTTTTCAAATCGGTTTTCATCTCGACAAAAATCGGGATGAACAAAAATACTTTAAGGTTTCGTACTTTTATACGTCTACTATAAAAAATACAAGTTATGAAAAGAATAATCCCAATATTAGTAATAGTCCTATTTTTCAGTTGCCAAAATTCAGCACAAACAAAAAAAGAACAAGAAACCGTCGTAAATTTAGAACCCATTGAAGTTCCATTAGAAAACGGAAAAGCCAGAGCCTATTTTGCAAGCGGTTGTTTTTGGTGTGTTGAAGCCATTTATGAAAGCATAAAAGGTGTAGACGAATCTATTTCAGGATATTCTGGCGGACATACAAAAAACCCAACTTACGAGTCAAGTAATACCGGCAGAACAGGGCATGCTGAAGCCGTAGAGATAATTTACGACCCAAAAGAAGTTAGTTTTGAAACTTTAGTTGATGTCTATTTTACTTCACAAAACGTTACGCAGGTAAACGGACAAGGAAACGATAGAGGTTCGCAATACCGTTCTATTATTTTTTACCAAAATGATGAACAGAAACAAATTATTTTAAAGAAGAAAGCAGCTTTAGCAAAAAAACTGGATGCTAAAATAGCTGCAGAAGTTTATCCGTTTCAAAAATTCTGGATTGCTGAAGATTATCATCAAGATTACGAAAAACTGCATCCTAATAACAGTTATATAAGAAATGTTTCTATCCCACGATTCAATCGATTTAAGGCAAAATTTCCTAAAGAGTTTTTGAAAGAAAAAAATCATTAAAAATACTAAGATCACTTTTCAGACCCTTCAGGTTTTAAAAACCTGAAGGGTCTTTTTTATTAGTTACGCTATTTAATACTTGACTTTGTAAAAAATTTCAACTAACTTCGTTTAACAATCGATAAAGTTCATTGAAACGGAACTTTATCTTTGCAGACGTTGTGGCTAATTTGAATCAACCCATGAAATTATTTAGAAAAATTCGACATAAGTTGATTTTAGACAATAAAAAAACTCAGTACCTGAAGTATGCTTTAGGAGAAATCTTTCTGGTTGTCATTGGAATTTTGATTGCGATACAGATAAATAATTGGAACCAGTCGATTAAAGATAATGATTCGTTAAATGAATATTTAACTAAAATTAAAACACATACGGCGGAAGATATAGAACAATTAGTACAACTATCAAAAGGAAGAAAACAGATTGCAGACCTCTGCAAGAAAGCACGAAATAGCATTTTGCAAAAGACTGAAAATGAAAACCTTTTTTTATTCAAGATAGCTGGTTCTGCCTTTGCTGATTTCTATTTCAAACCCAATTCAGGTGGTTATGAATCATTGAAAAACTCTTCCTATTATGGTAAAATAAATAATACAAAACTCGATTCGCTTTTAGCTAAATACCACGGCTTAGTGGAAATTATTGCAGAAAACGAAAAGAGTTATAATCAGTATACCGTTCATCAAGAAAATTACCTAGATACTCAATTCGACAGGTCAGTTATTTTAGCTTCTGCATTTATGCCATTAGATTCATTAGCAAACAAAGCTACACCCCAGTCTGAATATGATCAAGCATTCATTGAATACACCACAAAACCAGCCTACCGAAATGTTATTAGTTTGGCAGCTTGGCAATTCGATACTATGATTGAACAATATCAAGAATTAACAGAACTAGGGCATCTTATAATAGTAGAAATAGATCGGACAACCACAGACTAAATAATATGATAAAAAATAAAAAAGCAAAGTGGATTGTACGCATTTTATTGTTCATTGGAACAGCAATATCATTATACTTCGTTCCGTGGATTTTGGTAAAAGCTTGGATTTTACCTTTTCCTAATACTATTCAAGAACAAGTAGATGAAGCTATCGGATATGGATTTGATGGAGTGATTGTTTACGTAGACCAAACAGGGAAACCACCAGCATATTATGCAGGCGGTTGGAAAGACAGAGAAAAGAAAATACCAGCCGACCCAAAATCTCTCTTCAAGATTGCCAGTATTAGCAAACTTTATACGGCAGTAGCAGCTACTAAATTGGTAAAGGAAAAGCGTTTGTCTTTTGATAAAACGCTCACTGACTACCTCCCAGAGCTCAAAGGTAGAATTGAAAATGCTGAAAAAATCACATTGAAGATGATGATTCAACACCGTTCTGGTATTCCAAATTTCACTGATAATCCAGCTTATTGGGAAAATGAACAGCAAAATGGCAAAAATGCCTTAGATTTTGCCCTCGACCTTCCAGCCAGTTTTAAACCTGATAAAGGATATGAATATTCAAACACAAATTATTTGCTGCTGCGTAGGATTATGGATGATGTCTTAGGGTATAGCCACAATAATTATATCAAAGAGAAAATATTGATTCCCTTAGATCTGAAAAACACCTTTTTTTCAATTACCGAAGTCGATTTAGATGATGTTATGAGTGGATATTATGTGGGTTATGAGGAAGATTTTAAAGCTCGTGAATACGGAATGTTGGCCACAGCAGAAGATGTGGGTATATTCCTTCGAGCACTGAACGATGGTTCGGTATTTGACGAAGGAGAACAAGAAATCTATCCTTATGAATATAATCATGGAGGTTTGGTAGTTGGTTATCAAAGCCTTGCGGAATACCATAAAGATATTGATGCAGTAGTCGTTCAATTTATTAATACAACAGATTTTGAAGGTTATGAATGGAATTTATCGGAAATTATAATTAACCGAATTGTAAAAATCATTAGAAAGAAAGTCGAGTAGGTAAAGGGGAATTGCACCCCTAAACCTCTCACAGAACCGTAC
>NZ_CAXBLF010000007.1:0-82962 GCF_963976535.1 uncultured Algibacter sp.
GCATAAATATTGGTGTTATGTGGTATTAGGTCGAAGCTAAAGATAAGAACTTAATTAAAGGTGTGTAATTTAGAACAAGTATAAATTGATTACTTTTTGTAAGGATTTAAATTTGATAAGACGTAAAGAACTTTTGTTTATACCTATTTAATTTTTAAATGACATATTAATAATTTCAATTATTTTTTGTTTAGTTGAAATAGGAAATATAACCATAGTCACAGCTACGATTCTATTTTATGTTGAAATATGAGCCAAAAAGGAACATAATAATATGCCATATTTTGAGGTTAAATTGGTGTTTTCTGTAATTACCTGAAGTTTTGTTCGACCTAATGGCAGTTACTTTGTAGAGATTAAAAAAAATAATAATTACGAATAAATGAAAAAACAATTTATAATACTACTTATAGCTTTAATTTCTGTTGAAGGGTTTTCACAAGAATTAAACGCCTTTTTTAGTAAAGCTGATGCCTTTTTTAAAACAAACGTATCTAACGGAAAAGTAGCTTATTCAAAAATTCATGCAAATCAAGATGAACTTAGCAATATTTTAAAAATAGCTGAAGGGATTTCAATTTTAAAAAATGATGCTGATAACTACCAAGCGTTTTGGATTAATGCTTATAATTTATCTGTGATAAAAGGTATTATTGATAATTATCCAACAAATTCACCACTAGATAATGCAGGTTTCTTTGATAAAACAACCTACAGTTTAGGCGGAAAAAACATCACCTTAAATGATATTGAACACAAACTTTTAAGAGGACAGTTTAATGATGCACGATTTCATTTTGTATTGGTATGTGGTGCAGTTGGTTGTCCACCTTTAATTAATCAAGCTTATTTACCAAGTACTTTAAATGCGCAATTGGATACCCAAACAAAAATAGCATTAAATGGTTCTTTTTTAAGAGTAAATGCTAAAAAGAAACGTTTGCAAGCATCTCAAATCATGGAATGGTATAAAAGCGATTTTACTATGAATGGTAAAAGTGAAATAGATTTTATAAACACCTACAGAACAGAAAAATTAGATCGTAAATTTAAATTAACCTATTTTCCTTATGATTGGAGAGTGAACAAACAATAACAAATTCCTCCGAAGGCAGGAATTTTTTTTAGAACCAAAGAAAATAATAAAGAGATTCCCTTTTTCAAGGGAATGAAAAAAAAACTAACACCAATGAAAAAAATAATAACCATATTAGTATTTACAATCATCTCGTTTAATGGGTTTTCACAAGAAGATTCAGAAGTAACTCAAAAAAGTAATGTTCAAACCTACACACCATCAAAACTTTTAAAGAAAGGGCAGTGGGATATTAAATGGTTTAATAATCTTTTCACGCAAACAAAAAGTGCTGATAGTAATGGTGATATTGCGAAAGACTTAGATAGAGAAACTTATTTTACATCAAGCATTGATATCTTTACTGGAGTTTCTAAAAACAGTAATATTAATGTTGGTTTATTAGCAGAAATTAGATCTAATGTTATTGGAGATAGAAATGCATTGGATGTGTTTTCTTTTGATGGCGAAATCGGAACAGCGCGTTCTGGATTAACTTCTATTGCTCCAGTTATTAAATTTAATCCGCTTAAAAATGTAAGTAACTTTACTGTCCAAACCGCAATTCATATTCCTTTAATTGATAATGAAAGCGAGAATGGAGTGTTTTTAGATCAAACGGCTTATACATTTCAAAATAGATTCTTTTATGATTATACATTTCCTAGTGGAGATTGGCAATTATTTACAGAGTTAAATGCAGAATATAATTTTGGGGATGACAATAGTTTTGCTAATAAAACATTTGTGTTGGCGCCAGGTGTATTCATGAGTTACTTTCCAAGTGATAAATCTACTATTTTAGGTTTTATTCAGCATCTACAGCGTTTTGGTGATTTTGACCAAGATTTCACAGCATTAGGTTTTGGCGGAAAGTATCAATTAACACAAACATTAAATTTAGAAGTACTTTATAGCAGTTTTGTAAGAGGTACAAATTCAGGTATAGGACAATCTTTTAACATTGGCTTAAGAGCCTTGTTTTAATGAATAATAGTAAATTAGAGGTTTAAACCTGTATTATGAAACCATTTAAACTCCTAATTTTATTGTCAATTTTAAGTATACAGTCCTGTAAAACTCAGTCCAGTAAAATTAATGGAGTGAGTTTTGTTGCTTCAAGAGACGCTGTAAATGAGAGTCATATTAATCCTGTTGTAAATGTTAATGCAAATTATGCAGCCATTATGCCATTCGGATTTATAAAAAACATAGAACACCCAGAGATAACCCATAATACAGACAGACAATGGTTTGGTGAAACTAAGGCTGGGGCTAAACAATATATCGGCGAGTTACGAAAGAAGAAAATTAAGATTATGATTAAGCCTCAAATTTGGGTTTGGCATGGTGAGTTTACAGGGTTTATAGAAATGAAGAATGAAGCCAACTGGAAAATTTTAGAAGACTCCTATTCAAAATTTATTTTAGAATATGTTGATTTAGCAAATACCGTTAAAGCTGAATTATTTTGTATTGGTACAGAGTTAGAAAAATTTATAGAAAATAGACCAGATTATTGGATGACTTTAATCAAAAAAATAAGAGTTAAGTACAAAGGGAAACTAACTTATGCCGCAAATTGGGATGAGTTTAAGCGCACACCTTTTTGGGGTGATTTAGATTATATAGGTGTAGATGCTTATTTCCCTGTAAGTGATAGTAAAACACCAACAGTTGAAGAATCTTTAAAAGGTTGGAAAACACATAAGCAAGTGATTTACAAAATGTCTCAAAAACACGATAAACCTGTTTTGTTTACTGAGTATGGCTATAGAAGTGTTGATTATTCAGGAAAAACACCTTGGATAAGTGATAGAAGCATGAATCAAGTAAATCTTGAGGCTCAAACTAATACAATGCAAGCACTATTTGAAACCTTTTGGGAAGAAGAATGGTTTGCTGGCGGATTTATCTGGAAATGGTTCCATAAACACGATAAAGTAGGAGGTAAGGAAAATTTTATGTTTACACCTCAAAACAAACCTGCTGAAGCCTTATTGCGTAAACAGTATAAAACTACTAATGAATAAAATAAAGTATATAACGCTATGTTTTGCTGCGCTGTTGTCTTGTTCTGAAGATAATGATGATGTTTTGCAAACCTTAGCAACTTATACACAAGGTCGAGTTTTTGAAATGGGTGCTGTTATTGCTTGTGCTGCAAGTGATAAAGATACAGGAGAAGTGCTCGCATTTTATTACCTAGAGTCGCAAGCATCAGATATAAGATTTTACGAAACAAATAATGCTCAAGTAGATGAAAATGATTTTACAAATTATACTAGAAATTCAATACGCGAGGAGCCTTTTTTTAACGGGTATTTAGGGAAGTTTACTCAAAGCGCTGACCATGAAAAATGGATTATTATAACTTTTGAGTTAGATGGTGAAATAAAAATGTCTAATCCAATACGTTTAAAACAAATCTCTAAACCCACGGTTTGGAATGATGATGTAACAATAAATCAATCTCAATCTGGAATGCCACATTTTATGTGGGAAGATAATCCCTTTGGTGACAATGCCATTTATTTTCAAGTGGTTTCAGATGAAAGCGATAATTTATTATCAGGAACCTATACTTATGAAAATCAGTTTCAATATTACAACACAAATAATGTGGTTTTAAATGTTACAACCAAAACACCTCCTAATTTAGTTTTGAGTGAAAATTATAATTTCACGGTAATGGATGTAAGTCTGGATAATTGGGTAAATTGGGTGATTGAAAAACCGTTTATTGCTGAATGAAAAAACTAATACTATTCTTTCTATTATTTGGTTTTATCACTTCTTGTGTTTATGCTCAAGAAGCTATGGTGCACGATTTAAAAATTCAAGGAAATAAAAAATTAAGAGCATCATTTGTAAAAAGTATTTCTACTATTAAATCCGGGAGTGTTTTGGATTCAACGCGTATAGAACAAGATATTTTAAGATTAAAACGATTGCCGTCCGTATCACACGCATACTATCAAGTGTTTCCATCTGAAGATAATCTGTATAATGTGTTTTATAACATAGAAGAAAATTTCACACTCATCCCCTCTGCAAATATTTATACGACTAATGATGACGAGTTTGCATACAGACTAGGGCTTTATGAGTTCAATCTGCTTGGAAGAAATATCACCTTTGGAGGATTTTATCAAAAGGATATTTACAATAGTTATGCTTTAAATTTTCGAGCGCCTTATTTGTTTTCTAATAAATTGGGATTAGCAGTAAATCATCAGGATTTAACTACTCAGGAGCCGGTGTTTTTCGACAATACAACCTCTAACTACAAATACAATAATAAATCTTTTGAGATTTTAGGCTTGTATGAATTAAATTTTAAAAACAGATTAGAATTGGGTTTAAACTATTTTGTTGAAGATTATGAATATAAATCAGGGGCAACTAATCCTAATGTTCCGCAAGAGTTAAATGTTCATAAATGGTTGCTAAAAGGCATTTATGAGTTTAATGAACTAGATTATTTTTGTCAATATGTTTCAGGGTTTAAAAGTCAGTTTAATATTCAATATGTTACTTCTACAAATGATATGTTACCCGATTTTTTTATAGGTTGGAATGATTTTTTCCTATTTAAACGAGTGGGTGAAAAAGGAAATTGGGCTAATAGGTTACGTTTAGGTCTTTCTACAAATGATGAAACTCCTTTTGCACCTTTTTCAGTAGATAATAATTTGAATGTTCGAGGTGTTGGTAATACCATTGATAGAGGTACAGGTGTGATAGTTTTAAATACGGAGTACCGTCATACACTTTATGAGAAAGGATGGTTTGTGCTTCAAGGGAATGCTTTTGTTGATGCAGGAACATGGCGAAATCCAGGTGGGGATATTGGTGATTTCAGTAAATCTGATAACGTTAAAGTGTACCCAGGTTTAGGGCTTCGTTTTATTCATAAAAAAATATATAACGCTATTTTTAGGATTGATTACGGTTATGGAATCTCTGAAAATGCCACCAAAGGTTTCGTTTTTGGGATAGGGCAATATTTTTAAAGCTTCTTTACTCCAAAACAATAACTAAATCTTCAGAATTCACCATAAACCCTGTTTTTAAAACAATTTTCTTTACAGCGGCATCAGTAGTTGAGGTTATCGTTGTTTCCATTTTCATAGCTTCGATGATAAAAAGAGGTTGGTTTTTAGCTACTTTTTCTCCTTTTTTTACTAAAATAGTAGATAACATACCTTGCAATGGCGCGCCAATTTGTTTGTCATCAGCTTTGTCTGCTTTTACGTTTTCAACCTTGTCTACTTTAATCGAAGTGTCTTTAATATCCACACTTCTACCTTGTCCGTTTACTTTAAAATATACAGTAACTATCCCATCATCATTTGCTTTTCCAACAGATTCTAAAGTGATAAGCAACCTTTTTCCTTTATCTAATTCTACTATTATTTCTTCGCCTACGTCCATACCAAAGAAGAAATTCTTAGTTGGTAAATTCATGAGGTTGTCATACTTCAAATGCTTGTTAAAAGCATCAGTAAACACTTTAGGGTAAAGTTGATACGATAGAAAATCTGTATAATCAATTTTTCTGCCTAAATCATGCTCAAATATTTTTTTGAAGGCTTCATATTCTTTGTCAATTTCTATGGGTAGCATATGCGCATTTGGCCTGTCGGTGTAAGGTTTTTGGTCTTTTAAAACAAGCTTTTGAAGTTTTTTAGGGAAACCACCAACGGGTTGTCCTAGGTCACCTTTAAACATATCTACCACAGATTGAGGAAAAGAAATGGTGTCTCCTTTTTCAATAACATCCTGTATGGAGAGGTTATTACTAACTAAATATTGCGCCATATCACCAACTACTTTTGAACTTGGAGTTACTTTAATGATATCTCCAAAAAGTGTATTGACTTCACCGTACATTTTAGTGATTTCATGAAAACGGTCTTCCAATCCTAAAGCCTGGGCTTGGGGTTTTAAATTTGAATATTGTCCACCAGGGATTTCATGTTTAAAAACTTCCCCAGAACCTGCTTTTAAGCCTGATTCAAAAGGATAATAGAATGCTCTAACGGCTTCCCAATAATTAGAGTATTCATTTAGAGAATCAATATTAATGGTGCTTGCTCTATCTTGAAATTTCATCATTTCTACAACCGAATTAAAATTGGGTTGAGAGGTTAAACCAGATAAGCCTCCAAGGGCTACATCAACCACATCCACACCAGCTTCAATAGCTTTTATATACGTTGCAGATTGAATAGATGAGGTGTCGTGAGTATGAAGATGTATGGGGATTTTAAGTTCAGATTTTAATGCTGAAATAAGTTCGTAAGCCGCATAAGGTTTTAATAAACCAGCCATATCTTTTACGCCTAAAATATGTGCGCCGGCGCCTTCAATTTCTTTAGCTAGATTGATATAGTATTTTAAATTATATTTAGTGTTTTCTGGATTTAAAATATCGTTAGTGTAGCATATCGATCCTTCTGCTAAACCTCCAGTTCGGGTTCTCACATGCTCTATGCAAGGGCCAAGAGATTTCATCCAGTTGAGGGAATCAAAAATTCTAAACACATCAACGCCGTTTTCCCAAGATTGTTCAACGAACTCACCTATTAAATTATCTGAGTAGGCTTTGTAACCTACGCCATTTGAGCCTCTAATAAGCATCTGCATTAATAGATTGGGCATTGCTTTTCTTAACAATTTTAGTCTTTCCCAAGGATTTTCTTGAAGAAACCTAAGGCAAACATCAAAAGTAGCACCACCCCAAACTTCCATACTAAAAATATCTGGGTGGTTTTTGGCATATCCTTCAGCGACTTTTAGCATATCAAAAGTACGCATACGCGTGGCAAGTAAACTTTGATGTGCATCTCGCAAAGTGGTATCAGTAAAATGAACTTTCTTTTCATTCATTAACCATTGTGAGAATTTTTCTGGACCTAATTTAGTTAGTAGGTCTTTGGTGCCTTCAGGAAATTTAGTGCTAGCATCAAATTTCGGGACTTTGGGTTGAACAAACTTTTTAGAATCATCTATCTTTTTTACATCTGGATTTCCGTTTATAATAACATCGCCCAAATAAGTAATTAATTTTGTAGCTCTATTTCTAGGGGCTTTAAAAATGAATAAATCAGGATTAGCTTTAATGAAATTTACTGTGACTTTACCTTGCCTAAAAGTGTCGTGTTTTAATATATTATCAAGAAAAAGCATATTTGTTTTTACGCCACGGATTCTAAACTCTGCTAATGCACGACGTATTTTTCTGCTTGCACCATCAAGTGTTCTGCTATTTGCCGTTACTTTAACTAACATAGAATCAAAAAATGGTGAAATTTTTGCACCTTGATAGATGCTGCCGGCGTCTAATCTAATCCCAAATCCTGAAGCACTTCTGTATGCGGAAACTGTTCCGTAATCTGGTTTAAAATCATTTTGAGGGTCTTCTGTGGTAATGCGGCATTGCAGCGCGTAACCGTTTACTTTTATAGATTCTTGATTTGGTATTTTTATTTGTTCGTCCGAAAGTTTATAGCCACCAGCAATAAATAATTGGGCTTTTATCAAATCTATATTGGTAATAACTTCTGTAACGGTATGTTCTACTTGAACTCTTGGGTTTACTTCAATGAAATAGATAGAATCGTCATCATCTACTAAAAACTCAACAGTGCCAATATTGTTATAGTTTACAGCTTTACATATTTTAATAGCATAGTTGTATAAATCTTGCTTTGTTTTTTCCTTTAAACCAAAAGACGGTGCAAACTCTATTACTTTTTGATAACGTCTTTGAACAGAGCAATCTCTTTCAAATAAATGAACGATGTTGCCATGACTATCAGCAACAATTTGAATTTCTATATGTTTGGGGTTTTCTACAAACTTTTCTAAAAAAACGGTATCATCACCAAAAGCATTTAATGCTTCACGCTTACTTTCGCTGAACGCTTTTTTTAATTCATCTGCCTTTCTTATGACGCGCATACCACGACCACCACCTCCAGAAGCTGCTTTAAGCATAACAGGATAACCAATTTTTTTGGCTTCGGAAAGCGCTACGGTAATGTCTGTTAATGGATTTTTATTACTTCTAATAATGGGAATATCATTAGCTACTGCTACTTGTTTAGCCGTAATTTTATCACCTAAAGATTTTAAAACCGATACTTTTGGACCAATAAAAATAATGCCATTATCATGACAGGCTTGAGCAAAATCTGCGTTTTCAGATAAAAACCCATAACCAGGATGAATGGCATCAGCACCGTTTTCAATGGCAACTTGTATTAAAGCATCAATATTCAAATAAGGTTTTAAAGGTTCATTGTCTTCACCTATTTGATAAGATTCATCGGCTTTGTATCTATGTAATGAATATCTATCCTCAAACGTATAAATACCAATGGTTTTAATATTGATTTCTGTGCATGCTCTAAAAATTCTGATGGCGATTTCGCCTCGATTTGCTACAAGTACTTTTTTAATTTTCAATGTGATGGCTTTTTAGTGGCTTTAGATAAATTTTAACTAAAAGTAACTAAATTCATTCAAAACTTAGTGTTCCTTTCAATTTAAATTCATTAGTAATTGCATTCTATTTAACTTTTTTTAAACTAAATTAATATTACTAAGTTGTATTTTTAAAGGAATCTATTAGTTTTGCCTAAAACCAAATTAAATATGCGCGTTTTAGCAATAGGAGATATTCATGGCGGATTAAAAGCTTTGCTTCAAGTTTTAAATAAAATAAAAGTTACGGATGAAGATACTTTAATTTTTGTTGGAGATTATGTGGACGGTTGGAGTGAATCTGCTCAGGTTATTCAGTTTTTAATTGAACTTTCTGAAAACATAAAATGTGTTTTTATTAAAGGAAATCATGATGTTTGGTGTGAAGCATGGTTGAGGAGTAGTGATGTTAATCCTACTTGGTATATGCATGGCGGTAAGGAAACTATAGAGAGTTATGATCGCTTTTCTGAAGATGATAAAAAACAGCATTTAGAATTCTTTGAAAAAATGCCTTCGTATTTTATTGATGATGAAAATAGATTGTTTCTTCATGCAGGATTCACATCCATGCATGGTGTTACAAAAGAGGTTTTTGAAACCACATTCTATTTTGATAGAACCCTTTGGGAAATGGCTTTAACTATGGACAAACGAATTGAAAAAGATTCGGCAATTTATCCTAATAGACTAAAACACTACAAAGAAATTTATATTGGACATACTCCAACCATTAACTTTAATTGTGATGTACCAATGCATGCAATAAACGTCTGGAATATAGATACAGGTGCCGCCTTTACAGGGAAATTGTCAGGTGTTGATGTAAATACTAAAGACGTTTTTCAAAGTGATAATTTACCAACTTTATATCCAGATGAAAACGGAAGGAATAAGTAAGTTTTAACGAATATTCTTTTTATAATAATCATACAAGGCATCATAATCTGCTCCTAACCATTTTTTTACATAAATAGACCAGTATAAATATTGTAGTTTCCAAACGCCATGTTTTCTGTACATTCTAGCCGAAGTCTTAAGTTTTTCATTAATAACAACAAATTGGTTTCTGGCATATAATTCGTTAATCAAAATATTGTCTTCGTAAATACTGTAGTTTTCGTCAAAGCCATCAATATCATTAAAAAGCGTTTTAGTTATAAACTGACTTTGGTCTCCGCCACGGCAAGCGCGCCATCTAAATTTGGTGAGCCAACTTGCTAAACGTAACCACCAATGCTGGCTGTCAAACTGCATTCTAAAACAACCCGCTTGATTTCCTTTTTTTACTTCTTTGATGATTAGTTTATCAAAATATTTAGGAGGAAGAGAATCTGCGTGTAAAAAATAAAGGATATCTCCTGTTGTAGATTTAACGCCTAAATTCATTTGTTTAGCTCGCCCTTTTTCTGAATCTAAAAGATTGATAGGCGTCTTTATTCCTTCAGATGAAACCGATTCATCTTCTAAAAGGGTATTGTCTATATAGTTAAAGGCTTCTTTATTATTAATGCAGGTAAAATTGGAAAATGCTTGAGCAATGTGTCTTGTGTTATCAAAACTCCCGCCATCAACAACTATAATTTCAGAAATGTTTTTAGCAGAAGAATTGGCTAGTAAATGCTCTAATAGTTTGCCTATACAAGTTTCTTCATTTAAAACAGGAATGATAATTGAAATTTGATGATTCATCATATATGGTTATTCATTCAAAGTCCAATCGTAATCTTTAAAACTTGTTTTAGCTTTTTCTGAAATTTTCAGATTTGAATATAGATTTAAAAAATCTATTAAACTCCCATTTTGATTGAAATCTTTAGAAAACCATTGAAAAATCTTGGATAATTCTAAATTATTTTCTGATATACTATTTCGTTTAGAATCACTTAAAAATGATTTGGTAGCCTTGGTAAGTTGAGACTCTAATTTTGAAGCTGTAAAGGCTACATTTTGTAATTTTGGACAAGAATACGAAGCGCAAACAATAGCAAAATGAATTCTGGGTTCATCCATTTTTCGAAGAATTTGGTGTTCAATTTCGCTTAAACTATACCATTTGTTTCCAAATTTCCAATAGCGTTGGTCCCAAGGTTTTTTTATATCTTTAATGCTTTCTATAGGATAATGACGTAAAATTAAATCGACAGTTAAGGTATTGTATGTATTAATCCAATACGCTAATTTATCCTCTTTTGTCCATGATTCATTTGGCATATTTTCGCTTAAACTTGTTATGTAGTTTAATAATATTTTTCTATCTGATTTGAATCCGTTATAATTTACGCTTCCATGATTCGATACATGTTTTTGAAGTAATTTCGTCCATGAATCATGATTGAACGATTTGGATATTCCATTTTTAATTTCAGGATCTGATTCTGCAGGTTCACTTTTTTCAGTAACTATTATTGGTTCTGGAATAGTTTCTTCAATAGGTTTAACGTTCTCACTTATAGAATCCGTAGTTTTTACAGTTTTAAGAGGCTCTGTTGAAGTTGTTTCAGAAATGCGTTTTGTGCTAGAACAAGATGCTATTAAAATAAGGAGCGTGAATAAGTGTACGTTTTTCATTTGAAACTTAGTCCGTAATTTATGCCAAACCTTACAGGTTTTGGTAAATCATATAATTGAAGATTAGTCATAGAAAATTCAATGTCATTTAAAAATTCAGCAATAGTATTTTAGGTGATTTCAATACTCAGAATAGGGATTTTTTATGATGTCTATATATTTTTGCATTATTTATTGTAAACAGACCCTTCAGGTTTTTAAAACCTGAAGGGTCTGGCAAATTAACAACAACCCCCACCATCATAATGAAAAGTAGATTCTGAAAAGTAAATATCGTCTCTATTTAATGCTTGTAATGCTCCAGCAGTTTTATCGCAAATTGCTAAGGGTTGGTTTTTAACTAAAACATGTCCTTTGTTATCGTCAAAATAATCTTCTGAACCATAATAAATAGCTGCTTTTCCTGTAAAAATACAAGGGCCGTCATCTGGCATTGGGTCTTTAATGGCGGCAACTTCAATGGATTCTATGTAAATTAACTCATCTGTTGGGTAGTTTTTAGGGTCTAAAATTCGGTACGGTTTACGAGCGCGAATTTCAATGGTTCCAAAACCAGCATCTGTTAGTGCTTTAACATATTCTGAAATTGGCAGGCTTCCGCTTAAGCATAAAGCACGTAAACGTTCGTCATTACGCAACGTATCATTCATAGGTTGTTCGCAAGTAGGATCACTCATTACCAAACGACCATGAGGTTTTAAAACACGATGCATTTCTTCGATTGCTTTCTTTAAATCATCGGCCTTAAAAATATTAAAAAGGCAATTTTGGGCAGCAACATCAATACTGTTATCTTCAACAGGCAAATTCATAGCATCTCCTTTTTTGAGGTCTATAAATTCACTTTTAAACCAATCATTTTGCGCTTCTGCTTCTTCGAAATTTTTTCTAGAAGCTTCAAGCATTTCATCAACTACATCAATGCCTATAACACCACCTTTTTGACGATTAAAATATGAGAATTGTAATAATTCCATGCCACCGCCAACACCTACATAAAGCATTTTTGGGTTATTGGTTAAATCACGAGCATGCACCGTTGAGCCACATCCGTAATTCATTTCTTGCATGATTTTCGGAATTTTTAAACCAGGTAATTCCCAAATAGGATTTGTAGTACAGCATAAGCCGATATCTGGTGTTAAGGCTGCTTCTTTGTAAACGTCGTGTGTGGTTTCTAAATAGCTCATAATTTTAGTATTCAGTATTCAGTATGCAGTCTTCAGTATGCAGTCTTCAGTTGGCAGTATCAATGTGACTGAATACTGCTAACTGCTTACTGCTAACTTATTAAATTGTTTTTATAAGTTCTTTAAATAAAGTCACCATATCAGGTTCTGCTTTTCCAGCCATAGCAATAATTTCACCTATATCAACAGGGGCTAGGTTTTCTGGGTCGCATTCATCTGTTAAAACTGACACAGCTGCAACTTTTAATTTTAAATGATTGGCAACAATAATTTCAGGTACAGTACTCATCCCTACGGCATCAGCCCTCATTATTTTTAACATGCGGTATTCTGCTCTAGTTTCTAATTGTGGGCCCGCAACACTCGCGTAAACGCCCTCGTGTAAAGTGATGTTGTTTGCTTTAGCAATAGTTTTGAAAGTCTCGTTAATCTTGGCATCATAAGGCGCGCTCATATCTGTAAATCGTTCACCCAATTTCCCAACACCTTTGAAAGCGAGTGGCGAACTGCCTTGAAGATTAATGTGGTCTTCAATCAGCATTAATTCCCCTTTTTTAAAGTTCAGGTTGATGGCTCCAGAAGCGTTAGAAACCAATAGGGTATGGATGCCTAATTTTTCCATGACGCGAACAGGATAAGTAACATCTTGCAACGAATAACCTTCATAAAGATGAAAACGCCCTTGCATCACGATTACTTTTTTACCAGCCATGTTGCCATAAATAAGTTTACCTTTATGAAACTCTACTGTTGCCGTCGGGAAATTAGGAATATGGTTGTAGCTAACCTCTTTTATTATTTCTACGTCATTGATGAGCTGCCCTAAGCCTGTGCCTAGAATAATACCAATTTCTGGATTATCAAAGCCTTTATCTTTTAAATAATCAACGGTTTCTTCTATAATTTTCAGCATGTTTAAATTTTTTAAAATAAAAAAAATGTTTAAAAAATTGAGAACCTGTGTAACCACTTCGTTCTCTTATTTAAAATTAAATTATTGAAATAATAATAATTTAATTTATAAACATTCGTTTAATCATATAGTTGTTTGATTTTTTCTTGTAATTCTATATTAGATTGATAAAATTTTGAAGCTATTAAATCTTCATAAGTATCAATGTCATTTAAAATATCTAATGTAGTAAATGTGACACCGTTTTCTTTTAATTCACTTAGCGTTTCTTCTAATAAATTAGTTTCACTCCATGGCTTGTTATCAAAAACAAAATGGTGCATTTTTGATAGTCCTATTAAATAGTATCCACCATCTTCTGCTGGACCAAAAGTCATTTGATTTTGTTTTAAAGCTTCTAGTCCTTGGTTGATATGGTTTGCTGTTATATCTGGCAAGTCTGAACCGATTAAAACAATATGTTCATAACCATCTTCAAAGCCTTTTTTGAATGCGTTTTTCATGCGTTCGCCTAAATCGACTCCATGTTGTACTGTTTTATAGTCATTCTTCCATATAGTCTCAACTACAGCGTCAGAAAAATAAATACGTTTATCTACTGAAAGATTTTCTGTGGCTTTTTCGGTAACTTGTACAAGTTCGTTATAAACCTCGGATGCGCCCTGATTACCAATGGTTTTTGCAAGGCGGGTTTTTACCTTACCTAGTTTTATGTTTTTTACAAAAACGATAACTAATGCTTTACTCATATACTTTTATGCCTTTCTTTAACCATTTACTCCATGCTTTAGAAAATGTATGAATGGAATCTGTTGGTTTTTCATGTGAATTTAATACTTCTAAATCATTGTTTTTCCACTCAAAAATACCACCATATAAATTATAAACGTTTGTGTATCCTGCTTTTTTAAGTTTTTCAGCAATATCTTCAGAGCGAATCCCTAAAGAGCAATACACTACTATTTTTGAGTTTTTATTTTTTAATTTAGATTGAACTGAATCTAAATTAAAAAAATCATAGCCCACCCAAATGGCATTTTTTAGATGACTGGTTTTAAACTCTTTTTCTTCCCTAGAATCTAATAAAACAGCTTTGGTTTTTGGCATTGCCAATTCTTGCACTGAGATATAAGGCATGCTTTCGGAATTGTGTTTTTTTAGTAATTCTGAAATAGATTCTTGAGTGAATCCAATAGTTGAAACTAAAGTAAATATGTAAAAGATAAAATTTTTCATACGTTGAGTTTTCCTCTTTGGGGAATTAAAGGGGCTTTTTTGTTACGCAACACTTCCTTGGCAACTGCTTCCTGCTCCTGCGGTACAACCGTAGCAATGCTGCGAAATGACAATATTCCGTCCTTCCAACAAATCTTCGTTGTATTCTGAAATATGTTTTACTTCACTGTTTACAGGTAATTCTAACATTTGATTAAAATCGCAATCAAATAAATAACCATCCCAACTTACAGAAAGTGTATTTGTGCACATGACGTTTGCAACAGCAGAGGGATTATATGATTCAACTAAAGAATACATATAATATTCGTAGTTTTCAGAAGCGATTAAGTAATCTAAAAAGCGCGATATTGGTAGATTAGTAATGGCAAATAAATTGTGAAATTGTATACCAAAATCGTCCTTTAAGGCTTTTTTGAAATCTTTTTCCATAGCAGCTTGATCACTGGGTAAAAAGGCTCCTGTTGGGTTGTAAACTAAATCAAGTTTTAAGTTGCTATCGGGTAAACCGTAACCAACGGCGTTTAATTCTTGAAGTGCTTTTATCGATTTATCGAAAACCCCATCACCACGCTGCTTATCTGTTTTTCCACGTGTCCAATGCGGCATAGAACTTACAACATGTACATTGTGTTTTTTGAAAAATTCTGGTAAATCGTAATATTTTTTATTGGCTCTAATGATAGTTAAGTTAGAACGCACAATAAAGTCTTTAACTCCAGCTTTTGCAGCTTCTTCCACAAACCATCGAAAATCTGGATTCATTTCTGGTGCGCCACCAGTTAAATCTAGAGTATGTGCGCCAGTGTTTTTTATAACTTCCAAGCATTGTCGCATGGTCTGTCGAGTCATGATTTCTTTGCGATCTGGACCAGCATCTACGTGACAATGATGGCATACTTGGTTACACATGTAACCTACATTGATTTGTAAGATTTCAAGTTTTTTTGCTCTAAGCGGAAATTGATTTGTTTCAGCAATTTTATTTTTAAATTTTGGTAATTCTCCGTTTTGAAAAATACCGTTAGATAAAATTTCTAATTGCCTGTTGCTATTTGCTAAATCGCTTTCGCGTTTATGAAGTGATTGTGTTGCCATATTTTGATTTAAGAATTACGAATTATGAATTACGAATTGAAAACTCAAAAATCGTAAGTCTGATATCGTAAATCGTTTTACCCGTCTAACTTGTTTACTTTGTTCATCATTTGTACACCATGTACCAATGTTGCGCCGCTTTTTATGGCTGCACCAACGTGTATGGCCTCCATCATTTCTTCTTTTGTAACACCACGTTGTAAGCCATCTTTTGTGTAGGCGTCTATGCAATATGGGCATTGTTCGGTATGTGAAACGGCTAAAGCAATTAAGGATTTTTCGCGTGCGGTGAGTGCGCCATCTTCGAAAACTTTTCCGTAGTAATCAAAAAATTTGTCGCCTAATTCTTGATTCCATTCACTTATTTCGCCAAATTTTCTAAGATCTGCTGGGTCGTAATATGTTTTTTGCATAAAATATTTTTGTCTAAAGATAGAAATCTATTGAACTTCAGTCGAGTAATTTAATAATACTTAACAAAATTTTCACTTAAAGCATGTTTTTATTTTCTGGGTTTTAAATAATAATTAATTCTATATATTATGATTAAAGATGCTTTATTTTAGCCAAATAAAGTTTTTAGTTATGACGGATTATTTTTTTATCATTACCATATTAGTGGTTCTTTCGGCTGTTTTTGGCTATATAAATGTGCGTTTTTTAAAACTGCCAAATAGTATTGGTTTGATGCTTATAACCATCGTTTTTACATTTGGTGTTTTCGCTTTAAGTTATTTTGATTCTACTTTATTAGATGCTGAAAGATTTATAATTAAGCAAATAGATTTTAAATCGGTTTTATTAGAGGTTATGTTAAGTTTTTTACTGTTCGCAGGTGCTTTACATACTAATTTCGAGCAGTTAAAGGTACAGCGATGGCCTGTTTTGGTATTCTCAACTTTTGGAGTATTGGTGTCTACCTTTTTAGTTGGTGCTAGTGTTTTTTTAATTCTGAAATTAATTGGTTTAGATATTGATTTTATTTATTGTTTACTGTTTGGAGCGTTAATATCACCTACCGATCCTATTGCTGTTTTAGGTATTTTAAAAAAGGCAGGTGTGCCCAAGAAATTAGAAGCCAAAATTGTTGGAGAATCATTGTTTAATGATGGTGTTGGTGTTGTTATCTTTTTAACTATTTTTCAGATAGCAGCTTTAGGAACAGGTGAAGTTGAAGCTTTTGATGTGTTTACTCTTTTTGGGAAAGAAGTTTTTGGAGGTATTTTATTAGGAGGTGTTTTAGGATGGGTTACATACCGTTTAATGAAATCTATAAATGATTATGATATTGAAGTTATTATAACATTGGCTGCTGTTATGGGAGGTACTGTTATTGCGCATAAATTGCATTTATCTGCTCCTTTAGCCATGGTAACAGCTGGGTTAGTTGTTGGTAACGACACCGTTAGAGGAACTGCAATGAGTGAAATTACAGAAAGTTATGTTGATAAATTCTGGGAGCTTATCGATATTCTTTTAAACACTATTTTATTTGTTCTAATAGGTATGGAAATATTGGTGCTTACTTTTAAAACAGAATATATTTTAGCAGGACTAATAGCTATTCCAGTGGTGTTGTTATGCCGTTATTTATCCCTACTCTTACCAATTAGTCTTTTTAAAAAGAAACTAGATTTTGTACCAAAAACCAATCTAATAATGACTTGGGGTGGCTTACGAGGTGGTATTTCCATTGCATTAGCCTTGGGGTTAACCGAGGCCATGCAACGAGATTTATTTTTAGTAATTACCTATGTTGTAGTTGTGTTTTCTATTTTAGTTCAAGGGCTTACTGTTGGAAAGTTGGTGAAACGTGTTGAACAAATAAAATAAAAATTATTGTTTTATAAGACTTCTTGAAATGACTATTTTTTGAATCTCAGATGTGCCTTCATATATCTGTGTGATTTTTGCGTCACGCATTAAACGCTCCACATGATATTCTTTTACGAAACCGTTACCACCATGTATTTGTACAGCTTCCACAGTATGTTCCATAGCCACTTTTGAGGCGTAAAGTTTTGCCATCGCGCTAGAGTAATCATAATTTTTGCCTTGATCTTTCTCCCATGCCGCTTTCATAACTAAATGTCTTGCTGCTTCAATATCTGTAGCCATATCTGCTAATTTGAAAGCAATAGCTTGATGGTTGCAAATTTCTGTTCCAAAAGCTTTGCGTTCTTTCGAGTATTTTAAGGCCAATTCAAAAGCCCCAGAGGCAATACCTAATGCTTGTGCGGCAATACCAATACGCCCTCCTGAAAGTGTTTTCATGGCGAATCGAAACCCAGAACCATTAACTCCAATTCTATTTTCTTTAGGTACTTTTACATCGTTAAATTGTAAGGTGTGGGTGTCGCTTCCGCGGATACCAAGTTTATCTTCTTTTGGTCCTATATCAAAACCCTTCATACCTTTTTCAACTATAAATGCATTGATACCATGTGAACCTTTATCTCTATCTGTTTGAGCAATCACGATATAAACATCTGCTCGTCCGCCATTTGTAATCCAGTTTTTTGTACCGTTTATAATGTAATGGTCGCCTTTATCAATGGCTGTGGTTCTTTGCGATGTGGCGTCACTACCAGCTTCTGGTTCACTTAAACAAAACGCACCAACAAATTCGCCTGTGGCCAGTTTTGTCAAGTATTTTTGCTTTTGCTCTTCACTCCCGTAAGTTTCTAATCCATAGCATACTAGAGAGTTGTTTACTGATACAATTACTGAAGCTGAAGCATCAATTTTTGAAAGCTCTTCCATAATAAGAACATAAGAAATGGCGTCCATTCCGCTTCCGCCGTATTTTGGGTCAACCATAATGCCTAAAAAACCTAAATCTCCCATCTTTTTAACAAGTTCTTGTGGGAATTGCTGTTTGTTATCGCGTTCAATAACACCAGGAAGTAGTTCTGTTCTGGCAAAATCGCGAGCCGCATCGCGAATCATAATATGTTCTTCTGAAAGGCTAAAATTCATAATTCGTAATTAAAATGTTGTTTTGATAAAAAATGTTTACAAATATAGCTTTTAAATGTGAATTCTTAAAAACAATGATTTGATTTCACGCATAGATTTTTTTATATATTTAATCAAGATGATTACTTTTACTTTCTATGATTAAAGACGAATACAATGTTATTGGCGTGATGTCTGGCACTTCTTTAGATGGTATAGACTTGGTTTACGCTAAGTTTTGTTTGAATGAGACATGGAGTTTTGAAATTGTACATGCTGAAACTGTTGAATATCCTTCTAATTGGTACGAAGCGCTTAAAGAATTGGTGAATACACCTATTGAAGAATTAAAAGCAATTGATACGAATTACACAGAATACATAGCCAAAGTCATTAAGAATTTTATAATCAAATACCAGATAAAAAATATTGATGCTATTTGTTCTCATGGGCATACGGCATTACATCAACCAGAAAATAAATTAACTTTTCAAATTGGTAATAGACCTTTTTTAGCTGAATTACTAAAGGAAACAGTGGTTTGTGATTTTAGAGTTCAAGATGTTGAACTTGGAGGTCAAGGTGCCCCGTTAGTGCCAATTGGAGATGAATTGTTATTTTCTGAGTTCGATTTTTGTTTGAATCTTGGAGGGTTTGCTAATGTTTCAACAAATTTTAACAGGAATAGAATTGCTTATGATATTTGTCCTGTAAATATTGTATTGAATCATTATATAAGGAAACTTGGACTGAATTATGATGATGAAGGGAAAATAGCTTCAGAAGGAATGATAAGTGTAAAATTACTAAATCAATTAAATGCTTTAGAATTCTATAAGGAAACTTATCCCAAATCTTTAGGTTTGGAATGGGTAAACAATACTGTTTTTCCACTGATTGATACTTTTAAGTTAGAAATACAGGATGTTCTTAAAACGTTTGTTGAACATATTGCTATTCAGATAGCTTCAGAAATTAATAAAAAACACACAGGCAGTGTTCTAATCACAGGGGGCGGTGTTTATAATATTTACTTGATGGATAGAATTGAAGCACATTCCATTCAGAAAATAATAGTTCCAAAAAATGAGGTTGTTGAATTTAAAGAAGCTGTAATTTTTGGATTTTTAGGTGTACAAAAACTTAGAAATGAGGTCAATTGTTTAAGCAGTGTTACTGGCGCTATTAAGGATCATAGCTCTGGTAAAATATTTCTTCCCTAAAAATCACAAAAAATTAATCTTAAAGGAGTTTTAGTTTTTTATATTTGTTTCACTAATAATTTAATCGCTTTCTTATGACTCAGTTATAGCTACTCTACTATTTACCTTTGGATAAACAATAATGTTAGCTTAATATGTATCAATTTTAAAATAGAAATGAAAGAATTATTAAAAATATATGAAAATAAAACCCCTGAAATAGTCTTTAACTGGAAGGATTCTGAAACAGAAGCTGAAGGTTGGGTTGTTATAAACTCGCTTCGTGGTGGAGCTGCAGGTGGCGGAACAAGAATGCGTAAAGGACTTGATATGAATGAAGTTTTATCTTTAGCAAAAACTATGGAAATCAAATTTACGGTTTCTGGTCCTGCTATTGGTGGCGCTAAATCTGGAATTAATTTTGACCCAAAAGACCCAAGAAAAAGAGGCGTTTTAGAACGATGGTATGCTGCTGTTTCGCCTTTGTTGAAAAGCTACTACGGTACTGGAGGTGATATGAATGTAGATGAAACTCATGAAGTGATTCCTATTACTGAACAAAGTGGGGTATGGCATCCGCAAGAAGGTGTTTTTAATGGGCATTTCAAGCCAACTGAAGCCGATAAAATAAATAGGATAGGGCAGTTGAGACAGGGAGTTATTAAAGTTATTGAAAACCCGCAATATTCACCAAGTGTATCAAGAAAATATACAGTAGCCGACATGATTACGGGTTTTGGTGTTGCTGAAGCTGTAAAACAATATTATAATATTTATGGTGGTTCGGTTAAAGGAAAAAAAGCTGTTGTTCAAGGTTTTGGAAATGTAGGAGCCGCTGCGGCATTCTATTTATCTCAAATGGGAGCTAAAGTGGTTGGTATTATTGATAGTACAGGAGGTTTAATTAATGAAGAAGGCTTTACTTTTGATGAAATAACAGCATTGTTTCTTGCAAAAAAAGAGAATACTTTGGTTGCAGATAATTTAATACCTTTTGAAGAGATAAATAAAAAAATATGGGCGTTGAAGACCGAAATTTTCGCACCTTGTGCTGCATCACGATTAATCACGATTCATCAAATAGATGAAATGATTGATAGTGGATTAGAAGTTATATCTTGTGGCGCAAATGTGCCTTTTGCAGATAAAGAAATTTTCTTTGGACCAATCATGGAACACACAGATTATAAAGTTAGTTTAATTCCAGATTTTATTTCTAACTGTGGGATGGCAAGAGTTTTTGCCTATTTTATGGAACGCAAAGTGCAAATGACCGATGAGGCCATTTTTAACGATACATCAAATAGAATTAAAGAAGCAATAGAAAAAGTTTACAATAAAAATAAATCAAAAACGGAAATTAGTGCATCCGCATTCGAAATTGCACTAAAACAACTTATTTAACCAAAAACTTATGGAAGCAGCAATTATCTTAGTGTTTGTTATGGGCTATTTAGCCATTACTTTAGAGCATAGTATAAAAATTGACAAACTTATTCCGGCACTGGTCATGATGGCTATTAGTTGGGCATTAATTGCTTTAGGTATTGAAAGTTTCCCACAGTGGTTTGATTCTGCAAACCATTCTTTAATGGAAAATTTTGGAAGTTTAGCGTCCGAGGAAAAAATGCAATTGATGGAAGAATCACTCTTACATCATTTAGGTAAAACTTCAGAAATTTTAGTATTCCTTTTAGGCGCCATGACTATTGTTGAAATCATTGATTATTTTGATGGTTTTTCAACTATAAAAGACTTTATAAAAACTAAGAAAAAAAGCAAAATACTATGGATTTTTGCCATATTAGCTTTCATCTTATCGGCTATTATTGATAATCTTACAGCTACCATTGTTTTAATCTCTATACTACAAAAAATAGTAAAAGATAGAAGCGTACGTATTTGGTTTGCTGGTTTAATTATTATTGCTGCTAACGCAGGGGGGGCTTGGTCTCCAATTGGTGATGTTACTACAACCATGCTTTGGATTGGTAAAAAAGTAACCACAGGTCATTTAATTGGGTATCTATTGTTACCATCCTTTTTATGTATGGCAGTACCAACATTTATCGCATCGTATTTACCAGCATTTAAAGGAGATTTAGATGTGGAAGAAGTTGAAGAAAAGAAAAAATCTAGATTTAGCGGTACCATGCTTTATTTAGGTTTAGGCGCCATTGTGTTTGTGCCAATTTTTAAAATGGTAACTCATTTGCCTCCTTATGTAGGAATGATGCTGTCTTTAGGTGTTGTGGCTACTTTTGCTGAAATTTATAGTAGTTCTAAGTTTAGTATGACTATGCATGACTCGGAAGAAAGTGATGCGCATGCACAACACAGTCCAGTACATTATTCGTTGTCTAAAATAGAATTACCTAGTATTTTGTTTTTCTTAGGTATTTTATTGGCTGTGGCGGCGCTGGAATCTTTAGGTATTTTGTTCAACTTTGCATCTTCATTACAAGACTCAATGCCACAATTAGGAACAGAAATGAGCTCAGGTGGTGTTTCTGATTTAGTAGTTTTATTACTAGGTGTGGGATCAGCAGTTATTGACAATGTGCCATTGGTAGCCGCTAGTTTGGGGATGTTCTCAGAGCCAATAGATGATCAATTATGGCACTTTATTGCCTATTCTGCTGGTACCGGAGGAAGTATGTTAATCATTGGTTCTGCTGCTGGTGTTGTTGCTATGGGAATGGAAAAAATAGACTTTTTCTGGTACTTAAAAAAAATAGCTTGGTTAGCCGCAATTGGTTTCTTAGTAGGGGCTGCAGCATTTATGTTTACTAGAACTTGGTTTTAGTCTATTAAGGATTGAATTAAATAATTTTTCGCTTTTACGGAAGGGGAAGTAAAAAGCAATAAACTATACTTTTATATATAAATAAGCGTTATACAGTTGCAATAAATTAATATTATATGCTAAGTACATTATTACAAAATGCTCAAGAAGGAGCTGAGGTGCTAACTGATGGTGAATCAGTTGAAAAAACACTTTCAATTATAGAATTAATTAGCAGCGGTGGTGCTGCGGGACAAGTTATAATTGCTGTTCTGTTTTTACTACTAGTTGGAGCAATTTATATTTATTTTGAACGCATTTTCGCCATAAAAGCCGCTTCAAAAGTTGATGCAAATTTTATGAATCAGATTAAAGACCATGTAAGTAATGGTAAAATTGATTCTGCTCAAATGCTATGTGCTCAGGTTAATACTCCTGTATCCAGATTAATTGGTAAAGGGATTTCCAGAATAGGAAAACCACTTGCAGATATTAATACGGCTATTGAGAATGCAGGTCGTTTGGAAATTTATGGCTTAGAAAAAAACGTAAGCGTTCTAGCAACAATTTCTGGTGCTGCTCCTATGATAGGATTCCTTGGTACAGTAATTGGAATGATATTAGCCATATTTGAATTAGCTAATGCCGGAGGTACTATTCAAATGGATGTTTTAGCAAGTGGCTTATATACGGCTATGACAACTACAGTTGCAGGTTTAATTGTAGGTATTGTGGCTTATATGGCATACAATCACTTAGTCGTTAAAACCGACAAAGTAGTATATCAAATGGAAGCTAATTCATTAGAATTTTTAGATCATTTAAACGAACCTACTTAGTATGAACTTTAGAGGAAGAAATAAGGTTACACCAGAGTTCAATATGTCGTCTATGACGGATATTGTGTTTCTGCTTCTTATCTTTTTTATGATTGCTTCTACATTGGTTACCACAAATGCTATTGATATTTTATTGCCAAAAGCAAGTGGAAAAACTGAAAACAAAAAATCAGTTGCAGTTAGTATCAAAAAAGATTTAACCTATTATATAGACCAAAAACGAGTTGGTGAAAGTGTTTTAGAAAACGAATTGTTGGCAGCCTTGTCTTCTCAAGAAAAACCGACAATAGTTTTAAGAGCAGAAAAGTCTGTGCCTGTTGAAAATGTTGTAAAGGTCATGGATATAGCAAATAGGAATAAATTCAAGGTCATTTTAGCGGTAAAGCCTTAACAAGATAATGAAGTACTTCAAAACAAAGCACGAAAAGAATTCTGCAAGATTAACAGCTTTAATAGCTGTTATTTTGTTGCTTTTGCTGTTTGTGGTTGGTACAACATATATGGATCCACCAGAAGAATATGGCGTTGCCGTAAATTTTGGTAATTCAGATTTTGGTAAAGGAAAAGTTCAACCCTTAAAGCCTGTAAAGTCTGAACCTAGAAAGATTGAAGAACCGCCTCAACCAGATGTTTCAAAATCGGAACCTACAAAAACTTCAGAAACTAAAGAAGAAGTGTTAACCCAAGAAGATTTAGAATCTATAGCTATAAAAAAGGAAAAACAGGCAGAAGCTAAAGCAAAAGCCATTGCAGATACTAAAGTTAAGGCTGAAGCCGATAGAGTTGCGAAAGAAAAACGTGAGCAAGAAGAAAAAAAGAAAAAATTGGATGCTTTAATTGGTGGCGTAAGTAAATCAGAAGGCTCTGAAAGTGGTAGCGAAGGGAATGACAATAAATCTGGTGATAAAGGACAATTAGATGGTAATCCTTATGCGCCAAGTTATTTTGGAGGTCAAGGCACAGGTAGTGGTGGCGTTGGTTACGGTTTAAATGGAAGAGGTAAAGCGTCTTTTAAGCGACTTAAACAAGATTGTAATGAATCAGGAATGGTTATTGTAAAGATTATTGTAAATCAAAGTGGAAATGTTATTTCGGCGGAACCTGGACAAAGAGGAACTACAAATACAGCACAATGTTTATTAGAGCCAGCCAAAAAAATTGCCATGTCTCATAAATGGCCTTCAGATTCTAAAGCGCCTACACGTCAAATAGGATTTGTTAGTGTTAACTTCAAATTAAGTCAATAGTAAATGACATATCAAGATACGCTCAATTGGATGTTTTCTCAACTACCAATGTATCAACGACAGGGTAAAACGGCCTTTAAGAAAGATTTATCTAATACCTTAAAACTCGCGGAACATTTAAGTAACCCTGAAACCAAGTTTAAGACTATTCATGTAGCTGGAACTAACGGAAAAGGCTCTACTAGCCACATGTTAGCCTCAGTTCTACAAGAAGCAGGATATAAAGTAGGTTTGTACACATCTCCGCATTTAAAGGACTTTAGAGAGCGAATTAAAATCAGCGGGAAAGAAGTAAGCAAACAATTTGTTATTGGTTTTATAAAGCGAAACAAATCTTTTTTTGAAGCTAATAAACTATCGTTTTTTGAAATGACAGTAGGACTGGCTTTTGATTATTTCGCTAAACAAAACATTGATATTGCTGTTGTAGAAGTTGGTTTAGGAGGACGATTAGATTCTACAAATATAATTACCCCAGAAGTTTCAGTAATTACAAACATAGGCTTTGACCATACCCAATTTTTAGGTGATACGCTCGAAGCTATTGCTTTTGAGAAAGGTGGAATTATTAAACCGAATATTCCAGTAGTCATTGGTGAAACACAAAAAGAAACAACCCCAGTTTTTAGAAGTTTAGCTAAAGCATGTGATTCTGAAATAGTTTTTGCAGATATGGTAGTTTTTGAAATGTATAAATCGGATTTAATAGGTAGTTATCAATCTAAGAACATAAAAACGGTCATTCAAACGGTAAAAGTACTTCTGAAAAAAGGGTTCAAAATATCTAGCAAAAACCTTAAACAAGGCTTGCTAAAAATTGTTGAAAATACTGGTTTGTTAGGGCGTTGGCAAGTTTTATGCGAGAAACCTAGGGTGATTTGTGATACAGGGCACAATAGAGAAGCCTTAACGTATGTGATGCAACAACTTTCAAATGAAACTTTTGAATTATTACACATTGTTTTTGGCGTTGTGAATGATAAGGATTTAAGCACTATTGTTGATTTGCTTCCAAAAAAGGCAATTTATTATTTCTGTAAACCCAATATTCCAAGGGGTTTAGACGCAGAAGAATTGAAACAAATATTTTTTAGGCACAATTTAAAAGGTGAAGCTTATAATTCTGCTAATGAAGCTTATATGGCAGCTTTAAATAATGCTAAAAATGAGGATTTAATTTTCATCGGAGGAAGTACATTTGTTGTAGCTGAAATAATTTAAATTTTTATTGAAAAAGTTTTTGCAGAATTAAAAACTAGGTTATATTTGCAGTCCAATTTAGAGGACGCATAGCTCAGTTGGTTCAGAGCATTCCGATTAACATCGGAAGAGTCGGAGGGTAATACCGAGCCTTTTAAAAAAATTTCGGGCGCATAGCTCAGTTGGTTCAGAGCACTTGGTTTACACCCAAGGGGTCGGGGGTTCGAATCCCTCTGCGCCCACAAAAAACCCAAGATTTATCTTGGGTTTTTTTATTCACAGATTTTTCTACCATGACATATTACATTTACATTCTCTTTATTCAGCGTCTCTAAATAAATATTATGTTGGTTCTACTGAAGATGTTTATAATTGGTTGTAGAAACATTTACAAAATCACAAAGGATTTACAGGGAAAGCTAAAGATTGGGTTTTAAAGTATACTGAAACCTACAATCCTAAAAGCGAATCTATAAAACGAGAGTTGTGGCAAATAAAGAAATGGAAAAGCAGAAAAATGATTGAACGGCTTATTGAAAAGTAGTCAAGTCAAGGAACAGAGCATCCCGATTTTTTATCGGGAGAGTCGGGGGTTCGAATCCCTCTGCCACAGAAAGAATCCTGATAGTTATATCAGGATTTTTTTATACAATCCGATGGATCCTAAATTACCTCAAAATTATGTTAGTTCAATAGCAAGTTATCATAATCAAGGATAGCGAGAAGCGATCTTTTATCTGTTCGTCTTATTTTAGATGTTTATAGATTTTGCTTAACAGATTTTTTTTATCAAAAGGTTTAACCAAAACATCATTGATGCCGTTTTGTTTAAAGCGTTTTATATCTTTTTTGTATGCTTGAGTAGATAATGCGATAATGGGTGTTTTTTTATAGTCTTTGGATAGGTTTCGGACAGAAGCAGCTAAATCCATGGCAGAAAAATCTTGGATGGTATTAGACAGCAATATTAAATCTACGCTTTGATTGATAATATTTGGCACCAATTCTTGGCCTTTAGAAATTATATTAATGTAAAAATCGCCAGTAGTTGCTAGTATTTTTAAAATAGTAAGTTGTATTAATTCAGAATCTTCAACTAATAAAATATGATGCTTTTTATCTAAATGTGGTAATTGTTTGTTCAACAATTCTGTTTTTAAACTTTGGTTATAATCTGATATTTTAAAACTTAGGTTACATATAAATTGTGAGCCTTTCTTAAGTTCACTTTCAACTTTAATATTGCCTTCCATTTCAGAAATTAAATATTTCACGACCGCTAAACCAAGTCCAGTACCTTTATTATTTTGAGTCTCTGATTCTATTTTAGTAAACCTTTTAAATATAGACTCTATGTTTTTTGTTTCAATACCACAACCTGTGTCGGTCACTTCTATACGAAGATTTGCTTTTTTTGCTCGGATATAATTAAGGGATATATTTAGGTTTATTGACCCTTTAGTTGTGAAAGAAATGGCATTATTTAAAAGATTACCAATAATTTGTTTCAATCTATATTGATCTCCTTTTATAAATTCAGGAAGATTTTTATCAATGTCAAAATTAAATTTAAGGCCTTTTTTTACGGCTAAAAGATTGTAGCCAATAACAATATCATGCAATAGTTTTTTTAAGTCAAAAACGGTTTCAATTAAGGTTAGCTTACCAGATTCTATTTTAGAGATATCTAAAATATCTTCAATTCTATTTTTTAAATCTCTATTCGACGATTGAATAATGTCTAGATAATTTTTTTGTTCAGAACTTAATTCGCTATTAATTAGTAAATCACTAAAAATTATGGATGCTGTTATTGGGTTTCTAAGTTGATGGCTAAAATTTGCTATAAAGTTGTTTTTGAAAGTTTCTTTTTCCAGCAAGTACTCATTCTTTAACTCTAATATTTGTGAGTTTATAATAGACTCATTTCTTGTTTGTGCAGTAAGTTGATAATTATTGTAGTGCTTTGTTAAATCCTCAATAATTATGAGGTTTTCATTGTTGTTTTGCGAACGAATTGTAACATCGACTATAACAACCTTATCTTTAAAATCTAAGTTAATACAAGAAAATTCAAAACATTCATTTTCAATTTGTAATAGACTGTTTAATATGTCAAAAAAAGGATGAAAATTTTGTAGTTGATTATTTTCGTGGATAGATAGAATAGAATTGTCAGTTTCTAAAATACATCCTGAATTATCAACTAAAATATATTGAAAATTATTTGTGTAATATTTTTTCTTGTAGGCCTCTAGCATGGTTTCTAAATTAACTCTTTAGCTAATTTAGAGAAAAGAGTTTCAACTCTACTACCAGTTTTGGCGCTAACAAAAAAATCGACCAAAGGCTTAAAAACATCGCTATATTGCGTTAAATATGCTTTATTTACTAAGTCCATTTTGTTTCCTACTACTTTAACAGGAATATTTGGGTAATTTTCTTTAAGAAATTTTAATTCAGAATCAAGATTTTCAAAAGTTACAGGTCTTGATAAATCAATGACGTAAATAAATCCATTGGTACCTAACAAATAAGAAGGACGTGTATTTTTTATATCATCTTGCCCTTCTAAATCCCAAATTATAAGAGAAATGGATTCCTTTTCTGGTATATCAATCGTTTTTTTAGAAATATGAACACCTATAGTAACTGTGTATGCCTCAGAAAAAGTGTTTTCAACAAAGCGCCTAATTAAAGACGTTTTGCCAACACCAAAATGCCCAATTAAAACAATTTTTTTAGATACTGCCATCATTAAAGAAGCCTTCTAACTTTTTGGTTAATAAATTTTTGTCCTTTAGCGTGTCAACAATTTTTTGTTTACTAGTAAACTTAAAAATTTTGTCTTCCAATTTGTCTTTAAATATCACATTATAAGCGCCAGAAACAATAACAGCAATGTAGAATGAAGAGAAATTTTGAAGGTGAATATGGTAAAGGTCATATTCTATATATTGTAAATTTTGACTTTCTTTTTTGAAGGCATCTTCAACAAAACTCTTTATAGCCGTCAACATACCAGCTACCATATCTTCATCTGTCATCTTGTTTTCCGAAAATTCAGCTAATACCAGTCCAGAACCTTTTTCAATAATAATAACTTGTTCGATTTTGGTATGGGTTTGTTCTTGAATTATTAAATCTGATTCATCTATTCCTGATGCTTTAGATTTTGCTTTTCTAAAGAAACGTTTAAATGAAAACGTATGATTTACTTGGTTGTTTATTCTTTCTGACAGCAATTTCATTTCATGCTGTACATAGCGCTTAACCATTTTTCCTAAGATTGGAAAAAGCGCTTCAACAACAGCATCTTTAGAGTTTTTAATTTCCTCCTTTAAGGCTTGAGTAATCGTAGGCCCTAAAGTGTTGGGTATTTCTTTTACAAAATCTTCTAGTTTTGCATCAATTATTGGATCTACCTTTGTGGAAAGGTTTTTCTTTTCATTAACAGTGTTCTCAAGAATTTTAATTTTTGTTTCAATAGAAGAAGCAAACTCCCGCGTATCAGTAAGCAGAATATCTTTAATGATACTTAATTTTTCATCTTGATTCATCTATGAGAAGGTGTTTAATCACTAATTTTTTCTCCTAATTTGATAAAAAGTTCACTTAATAATTTACGATTAACTTTTTTATTGTCAAGATTGTCTAGCTTGTCATTTACAGAATTTTCAAGATCGGTAATTCTTATGTTTATATCTGTACTAAGTGTATCAATATTTTGTAAAAGCTCAGATTCTACCGTGCTAATTAAATTTTGAAGTTCTTCTTTTTTAGCTAAAATATCAGCCTTAACACCTTCAAATTCTGAATTGTAAGCCTGAATGTTTTCTCCAAAAATAAGTTCCTTAATGGCATCAATTTTTGAAGTGGTATTTTGAGATTCTCCATTCAAATTTTCCTTGGTTTTTTCTTTTGCTTGGTTTTTCATTATCAGGAAGTTTGTTGTTATTTAATACAAAAATAGTTTAAAATAGGTTAAAATGAGAAATTCAAGTGAATAGATTTGCTTCAATTCAATTTTGAATCCAAAAAAAGTCCTACAATTTCATTTATTTATAAGTTTAAAGATGCATTTTTTTTATCAAACTTGAATGTTTATACTTCAAACTTCTGAGTACATGACAAAAATTAAAAAGTGTCACATTGAGCGCAGTCGAAATGCTTTTGAAAACGATATTCCTAATGTCTTCGACTGCGCTCAGACTGATATCCGATATATTATCAATTTTTGTCATGTACTTATTTCAAACTTATTAGTTGAAGGCTCTTATCTTAAATCAGAGGATTCTCTTATAACCAATTCGGCATCTAAAATAATTTTGTTTAGAGTTTGTTCAATGGTTTTTTTCTTAGTGTAAGATAAAAATGTAAGCGCTGCCTGCTTTCCAATTTCTGCACTATGCTGATTTATACTTGATATAGAAGGTGTTACCATAGCAGTAAAGGGTTCATCTCCAAAACCAACTAAAGCGATATCTTCAGGAACTTTTATGTTTTGCTCCTTGAGTAGTTGCAAGGCTCCCAGGGCTGCATAATCACTAGCAACATACACGGCATCAGGTCTTTCTTTAAGTTTTAGTAACTGAGACATTTTTTTTCTTCCATCTTCTATGGTCAGACTACTTTCAATAAGAAGCTCATGATCTAAAGGAAGGTTATGCTTTTTTAAAGCATCTATATAACCTCTAATTCTATTATTAAAAATTCGGGTATGTTTATAACCACCTATATGGGCTATTCGCTTGCGGCCTTGTTTTACGAGATGTTCAACAATGACATGGCTGCTATCATAATCATTAATACCAATATAATCGACATTTAAATCATTTTCTCCACGATCAAATAAAATTAACGGGATGCCTTTAGTTTTAATTTTTTCATAATATTCTAAATCAATAGTCTCATTTGCCATAGATGCAATAATACCATCAACTTGGGTAAATAATAGGGTGTCTATATTACGACACTCTTTTTTGAATGATTCGTTTGATTGTGTTATAATGATATTATAGCCTTCTTTGTTTAATACTTCTTCTATGTTTTGAATCACGGAAGAAAAAAAATTACTATTTGTTCTAGGAACTATAACACCAACTAAGTTGCTTTTTCCTTTCCTTAAAGCACTTGCTAAATGATTAGGTTGGTAGTTTAAGTTTTTAGCAACTTGTTTAACAGCTTTTTTTGTTTTATCACTGATACGAGAGTCGTTATGTAAAGCTTTTGAAACCGCCGCTGCAGATATATTTAAAACATTTGCAATGTCTTTTATGGTTGTTTTTTTTTTGTTTGTCAATTTTTTTATATATTTGCTTAAACGTTTAAGCAAATATACTGTATTAGTTAATCGAATCAAAGCCCAAATTACATTTTAAAAGGTTTTGATTTATTTTTAAATATTTGGTTAAACGTTTAAGCAAAACTAAAAACATTTAAATAAGACCAATTAAAATGAGTAAAGTAGTAACATTTGGAGAAATCATGTTAAGATTAGCTCCACAAGGATTTTTAAGATTTTCACAAGCTAATAATTTTGACGCCATCTATGGTGGAGGAGAATCAAACGTAGCAGTATCATTAGCTAACTATGGTGTTTCAGTAGATTTTGTAACACGTTTACCAAAGAATGATATTGGTGAATGCGCTATGATGGAAATGCGTAAACGAGGTGTAGGTGTTGATAAAATAGTTTATGGTGGTGATCGTTTAGGGATTTATTTCCTAGAAACTGGAGCTGTATCTAGAGGCTCTAAAGTGGTTTATGATCGTGCACATTCAGCCATGTCTGAAATTAAATCAGGAATGATTGATTGGGATGCTGTTTTTGATGGCGTAGAGTGGTTTCACTGGACAGGTATTACACCCGCTATTTCGCAAGGATCTGCAGATGTTTGTTTAGAGGCTGTAAAAGCTGCTAGCGCAAAAGGAATTACTATTTCAACAGATTTAAATTATCGAGCAAAACTTTGGAATTTCTGTGATGACGCACATAGAGAAGCCATTATGACTGAATTAACGTCGTATTGTGATATTGTTTTAGGAAATGAAGAAGATGCAGAAATGCATTTCGGAATTAAACCTGCAGGAGCGGCAGTTCAAACGGCTGGACATGATGTGAAAGCAGAAGCTTTCTTATCTGTTTGTCAACAAATGACAGAAAAATTCCCAAGAGCTAAAAAGGTAATTACAACATTGAGAGGGTCAATTTCTGCTTCTCATAATACTTGGGCTGGTGTTCTATATGATGGTAAACAAATGTTACAAACACGTCAATATCAAATCACTGATATCGTTGATAGAGTTGGTGGAGGAGATTCATTTATGGGAGGTTTAATCTACGGATTATTAAAATACCCAGAAGATGATCAAAATGCATTAGACTTTGCAGTTGCAGCATCTTGTTTAAAACACACAATTAAAGGTGATGCAAACTTAGTGACTGTTAGTGAAGTAGAAAAATTAATGGGAGGTGATGCTTCTGGAAGAGTTGCCAGATAATAAATTTATAAAAACTACAAGGTTTTTTTAAGCCTTGTAGTTTTTTAATTAAATCTTAAAATCAATTATTTTCTATGAAAAAATCGATTGCAATAATGTGTGGTGGTGGTCCTGCACCAGGTATAAACACAGTAATAAGCACATTGGCCAAAACTTTCTTAAAGGATGGTTATGATGTTATAGGTGTGCATCATGGTTATAAAGGATTGCTTTCTGATAATCCATCAATAGTTTTTTTTGATTTTCATCGTGCAGATCGCATTTTTAGTCTTGGAGGTTCTACTTTAATAATGAGTAGATTTAAACCAAAAGACAGCGATTTTAAAGCAGATTTTTTTAAGAAACATAATGTAAAATTATTAGTTACTATTGGAGGAGACGATACAGCTTCAACTGCCAATAGATTAACTAAATATGTTAATAGTCAGGATTTGGATGTTGCACATGTTCATGTCCCAAAAACTATAGATAACGATTTACCTTTACCAGACAGAAATCCAACTTTTGGTTTTCATACAGCTAAAGACGAAGGAGTTCGTATTGGTAATACCGTTTATGAAGATGCTAGAACTAGTGAAAACTGGTTTGTAGTTGCTGCAATGGGGCGTTCTGCTGGCCATTTAGCTTTTGGAATTGCTTCGGCTTGTCATTATCAAATGATGATTATTCCTGAAATGTTCGATAAGACTAATATTACATTGGAAAAAATCATTAATATGATTATTTCTTCTATTGTTAAATGTAAAATTCAAGGTATCGAATATGGTGTTGCTTTAGTTAGTGAGGGGGTTTTTCATTTTATGGAAGAAGAAGAAATTATAAACTCTGGTATAAATTTCACCTATGATGATCATGGTCATCCTGAATTAGGAAACGTTAGCAAGTCTCATATATTCAATTATTTATTACAAGTTAAATTAAAAGAACTTGGGTTGGATATTAAATCTAGACCTGTAGAACTTGGTTATGAATTAAGATGTTGTAAACCAATTGCATTCGATTTAACCCTATGTACATTACTTGGTATAGGTGTTAAAAAATTATATGACGAAGGAGTTTCTGGTTGTATAGTAAGCGCCAATTCAAACGGAGATATAATGCCATTGTATTTAAAGGATTTTGAAGATAATGAAGGTAAGATTCCACCTAGATTAGTCGACATTAATTCAGATATGGCGCAACTGTTTATAAACAACCTTTTTTATGTTAAAGAAAAAGATTACAAAAAAGCAAAAAAATATGTACCGAATCCGGAGGCATATGATTTCAAGAAAATATTAAACTGGAATTAAAAACAAAAAAAATAATAAAATGGCACAATTTTCAAGATTAGAAGTAGCGCAAGCAATGAAAGATACAGGAATGATTCCTTTGTTTTTTCATAATGATATAGAATTAAGTAAAAAGGTATTAAAAGCATGTTACGATGGTGGTGCACGCTTAATGGAATTTACTGCTCGTGGCGATTTTGCCCATGAGGTTTTTGGTGAATTAACAAAATATGCGATTGCAGAATTACCCGGAATGATTATGGGTGTTGGTTCTATTACCGATGGTGCAGCAGCATCTTTATATATGGCGCTTGGAGCGAACTTTATTGTAACTCCAGTTTTAAGAGAAGATATTGCTATTGCTTGTAATCGTAAAAAAGTGCTTTGGTCTCCTGGATGTGGTACATTAACTGAAATTGCTAGAGCAGAAGAATTAGGATGCGAGATTGTGAAACTATTCCCTGGTGATATCTACGGACCACAGTTTGTAAAAGGAATTAAAGGCCCTCAACCTTGGACCAGTATCATGCCTACAGGAGGTGTTTCGCCAACTGAAGAAAACTTAAAAGGATGGTTTGATGCAGGTGTTACTTGTGTTGGAATGGGATCTAAATTAATTTCAAAAGAGATTATTGCTAATAAAGATTATGCTAAGTTAGAGCAAGACGTTATAGCTGCTTTAAGTATTGTTAAATCTGTTAGAAAATAGTTATTAATATTATTTGAATTTGTAGAGTTGTACTTATGCAACTCTACTTTTTTAATTTCTCTAAGACATAAAATATATTTTTAATCTAAATAATTCCCCGATGGTTCTACCTCGGGGTTTCTGAATTTACCTCCCCCAAGGGGAGGTCGGAATTGCCTTTTCGCAATTCTGGGTGGGGCAAAATATAAAATTTTGATTTTTGGTTTCATGGCCAAAATGAAACCAACGAAACCTGCCAGCCGGCAGGCTGGTACAACTATGGCTTGCCTCGGGGATAATCGGCTTCAAGAAATTTTTTATTACTTAAACTTTTTCTCGTAATGCTGTTTTTCTTTTTTACTCACTAAAAAATTTATTACATTTGGCGTCGTACTAAAAAAAAATATTAAAAATGAAAATAATGAAATGTTTAAGTCTTGCAGCAGTGGTCATCTTACTAGTGTCATGTAATAAAAATGGAGCCACACAAAAACCTATAAAAACAGAACTAGATTCAGTTAGTTATGCTATTGGAATGGATGTTGCTAAAAATGTAAAAGCTAGTTTTGAAGATTTTGATAATGATTTGTTTATTCAAGGATTTACAAATGTTTTAGATTCAACAGACATATTAATTGATGCTACTGTGGCTCAACAAGTTGTTAGAACATATTTTCAAAAGAAACAGAAAGCAGATGCTGCTAAAGCGAAAGAAGAAGGAGAAAAAGCTAAAGTAGATGGTATTAAGTTTTTAGAAGATAATAAATCTAAAGAAGGTGTTCAAACTACTGAAAGTGGTTTACAGTACATCGTTTTAAAAGAAGGAACAGGTGAAAAACCAACAACTTCATCAAAAGTTAAAGTTCATTATCATGGAACTTTAATTGATGGAACTGTGTTTGATAGTTCAGTAGATAGAGGAGAACCAACAGAATTTGGAGTTACTCAAGTTATAAAAGGTTGGACTGAAGGTTTACAATTAATGAATGTAGGTGCTAAATATAAGTTTTTTGTACCTAGTAACTTGGCTTACGGTGCTAACCCAAGACCAGGCGGAGTAATTAAACCTAACTCAACATTAATATTTGATGTTGAATTATTAGAAATTGTAAAGTAGTAGTTCATTACATATTCTTATAAAAAAAACAGGAAGTTTTACTTCCTGTTTTTTTTGTTTCTAATTTTTTGTGATGTAATGAATATTCAAATTGTAACTTTGCAGTAGATTAAATGAAAAATAAGATGAGCCATAAAGCAGGTTTTGTAAATATTATAGGGAATCCTAATGTTGGGAAATCAACATTAATGAACGCTTTTATTGGAGAAAAACTTTCAATAATAACGTCAAAAGCACAAACTACAAGACACCGAATTTTAGGTATTGTAAATGGTGATGATTTCCAAGTAGTTTTAAGTGATACCCCTGGAATTATAAAACCAGCCTATGAACTTCAAGAGTCTATGATGGGCTTTGTGAAATCTGCTTTTGAAGATGCCGATGTACTTCTTTATATGGTAGAAATTGGAGAGAAGGAATTGAAAGACGAGGCATTTTTTAATAAAATAACCGATTCAAAAATTCCTGTCTTGTTGCTGCTAAATAAAATAGATAAGTCAGATCAAGGGCAGTTGGAGGAGCAGGTTCAAACTTGGGCTGAAAAAGTACCAAATGCAGAAATTTTTCCAATATCAGCACTTGAAGGTTTCAACGTAAAAGAAGTTTTTACTCGTATTTTAGAATTGCTTCCTGAATCACCTCCTTTTTACCCAAAAGATCAATTAACTGATAAACCAGAACGATTTTTTATTAATGAAACTATTCGAGAAAAGATTCTTATTCATTACAAAAAAGAAATTCCTTACGCTGTTGAGGTAGATACTGAAGAATTTTTTGAAGAAGAAAATATTATTAGAGTGCGTTCTGTAATTATGGTTGAAAGAGAAACCCAGAAAGGGATTATTATAGGACACAAGGGTAGTGCGTTAAAAAGAGTAGGGGTTGAAGCTCGAAAAGACCTAGAGAAATTTTTTGGCAAACAAATTCATATTGAACTTTACGTTAAAGTGAATAAAAATTGGCGTAGTAATCAAAACCAACTAAAACGTTTTGGTTACAATTAAAGCACTTTTTCTTGGTTTACATTTAATATATTATTCATGAAATTATTGAGTAATCGCATATCACTAGTACTTGATGCTTTACCAATACTTCCTGCAAAATATAAAGTAACCCATATTAAAATCATTAAAAGTGTTATACTGGCTTGAACGGCATAGCTTTGTTTTAAAGTCAAATTGGTATAAGTCCAAATGGCAAAAGCAATAAATATTCCTGCAACAAGAAAATGGAGAAACATAAAAAGCGTCCAAACTGTTGGGTTGGGGCCAAATAAACCGTGAAGTGTGCAAGAGTTATCGTCAACTTTATTTATTTCAAGATGCAATTGTGGCGACCAAAAATGTTGTTTTTCCTTAGGGAATTTAATAAAAACATGATCGTCAACTCTAGCAATAACAAATTCAGATTGCGTTGTTTTAGCATTCTCAAAATCACTCAAAATCGCTTCATTATACCTAGGAATTTCCATTTTAAAACGTGGGCGTAATGCAATGTCGTTATTTAGTGGCATTCATAATAAGTTTAGCAAAGTAAATTACTGTTTTTTATTTAAACTTTAAATACATTCAATCTTTATTAAAAAAGAACTTTGCGTCATGTATATTCCCTATTTTTGCAAAATATTTCGGATAGAAATAATAAGGGCATCAGATAAGGTGTAATACCAAATGTATTTTAAAATGATTGATAGTAAATTTGAATTATATTTTCTTTAGATGATATAGAAAATATAGCCATAGCATTAGTTACGGTTCTATTTTATATTGAAATGTAAAGGAAATAGAAACGAATTTAATCGGTTATTTTAAAGTTTATTTGGTATAAAATACAATTTAAAAGTTATGAGTAATATAGTAGCCATAGTAGGAAGACCAAATGTTGGGAAATCAACGTTTTTTAACCGTTTAATACAACGAAGAGAAGCTATTGTTGATGCGGTAAGTGGCGTTACGAGAGACCGCCATTACGGAAAAAGTGATTGGAATGGAAAAGAATTTTCTTTAATTGATACTGGAGGTTATGTTTTAGGAAGTGATGATGTTTTTGAAGCCGAAATTGATAAACAAGTAGAGTTAGCTATTGATGAAGCTGATGCTATTATCTTTATGGTAGATGTAGAATCTGGAGTAACTGGAATGGATGAAGATGTTGCTAAATTACTTCGTAAAGTAAATAAGCCTGTTTTTTTAGTAGTTAATAAAGTTGATAATGGAAAGCGTGCAGAAGATGCGGTTGAGTTTTATTCATTAGGTTTAGGTGATTATTATACTGTGGCGAGTATTAATGGAAGCGGTACAGGTGAACTTTTAGATGCTTTAATTGAAGCCTTACCAGAAAAGGAAGAGGTTGTTGAAGCAGAACTACCTCGTTTTGCTGTGGTTGGTCGTCCAAATGCAGGAAAATCATCATTTATAAACGCCCTTATTGGTAAAGATAGATATATAGTAACAGATATTGCAGGAACAACAAGAGATTCTATTGACACTAAATACAATCGTTTTGGATTTGAATTTAATTTAGTAGATACTGCTGGAATTAGAAGAAAATCTAAAGTAAAAGAAGATTTAGAGTTCTATTCTGTTATGCGAAGTGTAAGAGCCATAGAGCATAGCGATGTATGTCTTATTGTTTTAGATGCCACCCGTGGTTTTGACGGACAAGTTCAAAACATTTTTTGGCTAGCAGAACGTAACCGAAAGGGTATTGTAGTTTTAGTAAATAAATGGGATTTAGTAGAGAAAGACCATAAGTCTGTTAAGGAATTCGAAAAAGTTATAAGACAACAAATGGAACCTTTTACGGATGTTCCAATTGTTTTTATATCTACATTAAAAAAGCAACGAATTTTTAAAGCCATTGAAACTGCTGTTGAGGTTTACCAAAACCGAACCAAGAAAATTAAAACCAGTAAGCTTAATGAGGTCATGTTGCCCATTATAGAAAACTACCCACCACCTGCGTATAAAGCAAAGTATGTTAAGATTAAATACATCATGCAATTGCCAACGCCACAACCTCAATTTGCTTTTTTCTGTAATTTACCGCAGTATGTAAAAGACCCATACAAAAGATTCTTAGAAAATAAATTACGAGAAAATTTTGGATTTAATGGTGTGCCTATCAGTGTTTATATGCGTAAGAAATAGTTTAATCTGAATGATTCCCCGATGGCTTTGCCTCGGGGTTTCCGATTTACCTCTCTTTGGGAAAGGTCGGAACTGCCTTTTCGCAGTTCAGGGTGAGGTAAAATACAAAATTTCAAGAATATTTTTATTTTAAGAGCATTAATACTACAAGAACCTTATTTTCGTTTCAAGTTTAAGTATTACACTTAAGCATCATTAATCAATCAAAAAACAACGAATGCGCAAATTAATTTTTGTAGCAACTTTATTGGGTTGCATCTTCTCTTATAGTCAATCAAAAGAATTTAAAATTACAGGTAGAATTGTTTCAGAAGAAAATCAAACACCTTTAGAAGCGGCAACTGTTTATCTGGAACGTAAAAAAGATAGCAGTTTAGTAACTTATACAATCTCAAATAAAGATGGTGGTTTTGAGTTAAAAGATGAAATTTCAGATGAAAGTTTAAATCTTTTAGTTTCCTATGTAGGTTATCAAACTTATAAAAAGGAAATTTCAATAAATCAAGCTAAAATTGTTTTAGAGCATATTAAACTTAAAATTAGTACGGATGCTTTAGATGAAATTTTAATTAAATCATCACCTCCAGTAACTATTAAAAAAGACACTTTAGAGTTTAATGTGAATTCGTTTAAAACAAAAAAGGATGCAAATGTTGAAGATTTATTAAAGCAATTACCGGGTGTCGAAATTGATGAAGAAGGCAAAATAAAGGTAAATGGAAAAGAGGTAAATAAAATATTAGTTAATGGTAAACCATTTTTTGGTAATGACCCTTCAATTACTACAAAAAACCTAACTAAAGAGATTATTGAAAAAATTCAAGTCGTAGATACTAAAACAAAAAGCGAAGCTTTTACAGGGGAAGAAGGAGATACAGAAAATAAGACGATAAACTTAACTATAAAAGAAGAAAACAATAAAGGTATTTTTGGTCGTGTTGCCGCCGGTGTTGGAACAGATAAGCGCTATGAGTTTGCAGGAATGTTTAATCGTTTTGATAACGATCAACGTGTTAGTGTTTTAGTAGGTGGAAATAATATAAATTCACCCGGATTTAGTTTTGGCGAAATCCAAAAAATGTTTGGCGGTGGCGGAAGCAGCTCATGGAGTAGTAATGGGTCTTTTAATATTAACGGACGGCAATTTGGTGGAGGAGAAGGTATTACAACCTCAAGATTGTCAGGCGTAAATTATGCTGATGATATTGGTAAAAAAACGGAGGCCGCAGCAGATTATTTTTATTCAAAAAGTAATTCAGAAAATGATAAATCTTCACAAAGAGAAACGATCTTGTCTAACTCTAGATATTTTTCAAATTCACGTTCCAATTCTAATAACGATACAGAAAGTCATACCGTTAATACCGATTTTGAAATAAAAATTGATACAACATTCATGATAAATATTAAACCTTCGTTTACATCATCAAAATCAACCACAGAATATGTAAGTGAAGATGAAACGTTAAACGAAAATTTAACGCTTACAAATCAGTCATCATTAAACTCTTTTGTAGCGCGTGAGCTGAATGATTTTTCAAATGAAATTAGTGCCACTAAAAAGTTTGGATCTAAAGGTGCCTTTTTAAGATTTAATATTGAAAACCGTATTAATAAAAATGAAAGTGATGATTTTATAAACTCTATTTCTGAGGTTTTTGGAGCATCATCTGAAACTATTGTAAGAAATCAGTTTACTGATGATAACAGCAAAAGCAACGATTTTTCAACAGATGTTAGATATAAATTGCCAATAAAAGCTAATGAATTCTTTGTTAATTTTGAGTATGAATACCAATATAATAAAGACGAGAATAGAAAAAGTACTTATGATTTTGACGACGTTTCAAACACGTATAATACGTTCAATGAAGATTTAAGTACAGACTTTGAATATACAGATGTAAAAAGTGCTCCAGGTATTCAATTAAGCTATAAAAAAGAAAAATTTTCAGCGAGATTTGGTGTGGCTTCTATATTTAGAACTTTAAAAAATAAAGACGGATTGAGACCTCAATTTAACGTAGAAAGAGATTTTAATGCAGTTGAAATAAAATCTAATTTTAATTACCGATTTAGTAAAAAGGCTTCATTTTATGCAAGTTACAGGTTATTAAACAGACCGCCTTCTTTAAGGCAGCTACAAGCTTTTGAAGATGTTTCAAACCCTTTGAATACTGTGGTTGGTAACCCAAATTTAGAACCTACCAACGAAAACAGATTTTACTTAAGTTTTAATGCGTACAATTGGCAGGAGCGTACAGGGTTTTACGTATATGCTAATATAACTGCAAATAATAGCGCTGTAGTTTCAAAAACAATTGTTAATCCAGAAACACTTACGCGTACAACCACTTATGATAATGTTGATGGAAACCAGAATGGATATGCAGGAATAGATTATAGTAAAAGAATCAAATTAGATTCGTTAAGCTCAATAAGATTAAAGGTTGGTAGTTGGTTAAATTTCTCGAGAAGTATTAATTTCAATAATGATGTTCAGTATGCAAGTAAAAGCGCAGCATTAAACCCTAATATTGGAATAGATTATGTTTTGAAAGATGTTTTTGAATTTAAACCAAGGTATAGATTATCTTTTACAAATAATAAATACGATATTGATGCTTTTGAAGATAGAAATTTCACATCACATAATTTAGATTTAAATACGGCATTTTTCTTGCCAAAAGGTTTTGAATGGCGAAATGATATTACGTACAATTACAATGCTGATATAGCAGATGGTTTCCAAAAAAGCGCTTGGTTTTGGAATGCAAGTATAGCCTACTCTGTATTGAATGAAAAAGGAACTATCAGTTTAAAAGTATATGATTTACTCAATCAAAATACCAATGCAATACGAAGAGCAACCCAAGACTATATCGAAGATACACAAAGCACAGTTTTACGCCAGTATTTTATGCTTAATTTCAGTTGGAAATTTAATAGTTTAGGATCAAAAGGTGAAACAGGAGGAAATGGACATTATTATGTAGATTAATTTTTTTACTTGGCAATGAAAACCAAACGCATCTGCTTCAACTTTGGCCTTAGCATTTTTATGAAACAAATTAGTAATTTCTACTTCCCGAATTACTAAAAACAATAATTTATTGATATTCAGTATTTATTATTTTTAAAACAACATCATAGATTTGGTTTTGTTCTAACATGAGTTATTAAATGTTTTGGAGCCTATAAGTGATTATGTAAAAAAAAGTAATTTCAAGATTATAGTTTTATTTTCGTATTTATTGGTTATTTTTAAATGATTTAAAACAATCAATTTATGAGTCAAATTATAACATTTGGAGAGGTGCTTATGCGTATATCACCTCGGGGAAATAGAAAGTTTATTCAGTCTAATACAGTAGAATTTTATTTCGGAGGAACGGAATTAAACGTGGGACTTTCCATTGCTCATTTTGGAGATAGCGTAAAGCATATTACATGTATTTCTGACGATTTTATTGGTAATACGGCTCTAGCATATTTAAATAAATTTGATTTAGATACCACAGCTGTTGTGCGTTCAAACAGACCTTTAGGTGTTTATTTTTTAGAAGTTGGAGCCGTTATGCGGCCAAGTTCAATTTCATATAATCGATCACATTCTGCCTTTTCTGAAATTAAACCTAGCATGGTTAATTGGGAAAAATCATTGGCAGATGGTAGTTGGTTTCATTGGACAGGAATCACACCAGCACTAACCCAAGGCAGTTTTGATACTTTAAAGGAAGGCCTGAAATTAGCCAGAAAAAAAGGGATGCAAGTTTCGGCAGACCCAACTTACAGAAGTGGTTTATGGAAATATGGTGTTGACCCTAAAGAGGCATTAACAGAATTACTTCATTGTTCAACTATATTTATTGGAGGTATAAACGAAATGAATGAAGTTTTAGATACAAATTTTGGCTATAGTAACGATGAATTTATTGAAGCCAGTAAATTGCTAATGGAAAAATTTCCAACTATTGAAAAAGTATTTGATAAAATAAGAACTTCCATAAATTCCTCATGGCATAAAATTCGAGCTAGAATGTGGAATGGCATTAAGTTCTGTGAAACCCAAGATTTTGATATTACGCATATTGTTGATCGTATTGGGACTGGCGATGCATTTGCAGCCGGTTTAATTTATGGTTTGCAACATTTTGACGATACTAAATCTATGGAATTTGCAAGTGCAGCATGTGCTCTAAAACACACTTATGTAGGAGATGTTAATTATGCTACAATTGATGAAGTTACCCGTATTGTAGAAGGAAATATATCTGGACGTTTTAATAGGTAGGCATATTATAATCAAATTAAGAATTTTGTTTTAGTACATGATAAAAATTTAGAATAGAACTATAAGCTGCAAAGGTATAGTGTATTACGGATTTTTAGTTACAAAGACCTCACAGGTTTTCAAAACCAGTGAGGTCTTTGTTATCCTGAAAATTACAAGTAGTTTATTTCTCATTAAAAAACCACCGTCTTTGACGGTGGTCATGTTTTAAAGGCTCTGCCATTGTTTATTAGTTTTATGATTAAAAACAGAGTAAATTATATAGATGTTTGTTAATCAGATATAGTTGATAAACGTGTGATGCCCCTTTGGGGCTAATCTGAAAACCAAAGCCACCGTTTTTAACGGTGGTTGTTTATTTACTTCTCAAAATTAATTTTTGTCATATACTTAAGAATTTTGTGCTTAATAGAAAGTTACCAACCACCAGAAGCACCGCCACCACCAAAGCCGCCACCGCCAAAGCCACCTCCAAAACCGCCACCACCGCTTGAACTTCCGCCCCAACCGCTTGATGAGCCTCGTCGGTAATTGCCACGTCCCATATTACTCAGAATAATAGCTTCTAATAAATCACTTCCGGCAGATTTACGTCCTCTGTTTCCGCCACCGCCACCACGTCTGTTTTTGGAAATTGAAATAAGGATAATGATAAATATGAAAATAAGAATAAATATAAGCCCAATAGGAAACTCACTACTATTTGATTGTCGGGAGCCTTTGTATTCACCATTTAAAACTTCAAAAATGGCATCAGCCCCTCTACTTAATCCTCCAGGGTAATCATTCTGTTTAAAATAAGGGATAATATCTCGTTCTATAATTCTTTTAGACATGGCATCGGTTAATAAATGTTCAACGCCGTAGCCCGTATTTATAGCTATTCTTCTATCATCCTTTGCTAATAGTATTAAAATACCATTATCTTCTTTTTCTTGACCAATGCCCCATTCTTGCCCCCATTTTGCTCCTAAATAGTTGATGTTTTCTCCATTTGTAGAATTGATAACAGCAATCACTATTTGAGTTGAGGTTGTATCAGAATACTTAATAAGCTTTTGTTCTAAACTGCTTTTTTGAGTAGAGGAAAGCAAATTTGCATAATCATAAACACTGGTTTGTACCTTTGGTTTTTCAGGAATATTATATTGCGCATAAGAAAAGCTAAATGATAATATAACAACCAGTAAGCTAAGTACAACTTTGTTTTTTAAGTTATACTGCGACTGCGACTGAATACTGCATACTGAATACTGCATACTGAATTTTATCCTTTAGAAATGGCGTTAGTTAGTTCGTTTGAGTCAGAATCTGAATATGGAAAATAGGTTTTAAGTTGTTCGCCAGATTTTAAAACACCTTCAATTAAACCTTGTTTAAAATCACCTTTTTTGAAATGTGATTGCATCAGGTTTTTAGTGCTGTCCCAGAAATCATTTTCAATCACATCATTAATTCCTTTGTCACCAAAAATCACAAAGGTTTTATCATCTATAGCAACATATATTAACACCGCATTTTGAAGTTTGGTGTTATCCATTTTTAAGGTGTGAAAAAGCTCTAAAGCACGATTTGTAGCATCGCCTTTACTTGTTTTTTCTATATGTACACGAATTTCCCCTGAAGTATTTAATTCTGCAACCCGAATAGCTTCAACAATGTCTTGTTCTTCCTCTGCAGTTAGAAAATCTTCAACCTTATCTAACATTTTAAAACTCTACTTTAGGAGCGTTTTCACTACCAGGAGCACTTTTAAATCTAGCCATTTCTTTAAATCCAAATAGGCCAGCTAATAATTTTCCAGGAAATTTAGTGGTGAATATATCGTAAATATTTACCTTTTCATTAAATCGGTCTCTAGTGACGTTAATTCTGTTTTCTGTACCTTCTAATTGTGATTGCAATTCAAGAAAACTTTTGTCTGCTTTTAAATCAGGGTATCTTTCTACAGTTACTAATAACCGAGATAAAGCACCACTTAAGCCTTGTTGAGCCTTCTGAAATTGCGCCATTTTTTCAGGTGTTAAATCTCCAGCATCAATAGTTGTTTTTGTAGCTTCTGAACGTGCTTTAATAACACCTTCTAAAGTTTCTTTTTCGTGAGCAGCGTAACCTTTTACTGTAGCAACTAAGTTTGGAATCAAATCTGCTCGACGTTGGTATGCACTTTCAACATTAGACCAAGCTGTTTTAGCATCAGCTTCATATTCAACAGCTGTGTTGTTAAATCCTTTTGCCCAAGAATAGACTCCTAATACCAAAATGGCAATTATAATCAATGGTAAAAATTTCTTCATGATAAATAAGTTTAATATAATTTTGTTAATTGTTATTGATAAGACACTTCTTTTTATAAAAAGTTACATCAGTCTTAATATTAAAGGTGTTGTTTTATTTTGATGAGCTGATTTTTTACATCTTCTAGCTTACTAATAATTTCAAAATTATTAAGGGCTTGCTTTTTTTCTTCTTTTAAATGTGTTTTTGCACCCTCAAGTGTAAATCCACGTTCTTTAACTAGATGATAGATGAATTTAAGATTTTTTATATCTTCTGGTGTAAACTTACGGTTACCTTTTGCGTTTTTTTTAGGTTTGAGTACATCAAATTCTTTCTCCCAGAAACGAATCAGAGAGGTATTCACTCCAAATGCTTTGGCAACTTCGCCAATACCATAATATCTTTTTTCAGGTAATTCTATATGCATTAATCGAGGGATTGATTTTCTAAAGAAGCATGCTCCAATAACTTGTTAAATTCTTCCGCAGTTAAACTTCCGTAGTAGAAATTTATTGGGTTAATGCGGTCTCCGTCTTTAAATATTTCGTAATGTAAATGAGGTGCTTCAGAGCGTCCAGTGCTTCCAACAAATCCTATTAAATCCCCTCGTTTTACTTTTTGGTTTTTTCGAACATTGTATTTGTATAAATGTGCATACAAACTTGTGTAACCATAACCATGCTTAATTCTTATATGTTTACCGTAGCCAGATGAATTACTGTCCGCACGTTCTACTACGCCATCACCAGTTGCATAAACTGGAGTGCCTCTTGGTGCCGTGAAATCCATACCCCAATGCATTTTTCTAACCTTAGTAAATGGGTCAGATCGCATACCGTAACCAGAAGCCATACGGGTTAAGTCTTCATTACTAACAGGTTGTATAGCTGGAATTGCAGCTAAAAGCATTTCTTTTTCTTCGGCAAGTATTTTAATTTCATCAAGAGATTTTGATTGCACTACAATTTGTTTTTGTAAAATGTCTAAACGCTTATTGCTTTCAATAATCAATTTAGAATTATCAAAACCTTCGAAACTTTTGTATCTGTTGATTCCGCCAAATCCAGCTCTACGTTGCTCATCAGGAATAGGATTAGCTTCAAAATAAACGCGGTAAATATTATTATCTCTATCTGCAACATTGGCTAAAACGGCTTCAGCGTGTTCCATTTTTTTATTGAGCAATTCAAACTGTAATTGGGCATTCTGAAGTTCTCTTTTAAAAGCACGTTCTTTAGGAGATTCAACATACTGGCTAGCTATAAAAACAAATATAAATGCGAAAAAAGCAGCTGCTAAAATAAATATACCTGCATACTTAAATGTAGTCCGCTTTTTGCGTATTATTTTGCGGTAAGAAAGCGATTCTTTATCGTAGTAATATTTTACCTTACTCATTTCTTAAATTATACTATTTTTGCAACTAAATTAGAACAACTAAAAGTGTTGTTTCAAGTACGTAAACGAACAAACCTACGAAATTATTATCATAATAATTAGCTGATAATTTAATTGTAGGTTCATGATCTCTTTAATTTTAAATATTTTTGGAGAGTAAATATAAAAATTGTTTCTTATTAAAAATAATTTAACAGAAACAAGATGCATAATAACGAAAGATGAACTCACAGGAAATACGATCAAAGTTTTTAAGTTTCTTTGAAGAAAAGAAGCATAGCATTGTGCAATCTGCACCCATGGTTATAAAAGATGACCCAACCTTAATGTTTGTAAATTCAGGTATGGCGCCTTTTAAGGAGTATTTTTTAGGCAATGCACAACCTAAAAATAATCGTATTGCAGACTCGCAAAAATGTTTGCGGGTTTCTGGGAAGCATAATGATTTAGAGGAGGTAGGATATGATACATATCACCATACCTTATTTGAAATGTTAGGGAATTGGAGTTTTGGTGATTACTTTAAAGAGGAAGCCATTGCTTGGGCATGGGAGTTACTAACTGAGGTTTATGGTATTGATAAAGACATTTTTTACGTTACTGTTTTTGAGGGAAGTGATGATGCTGATAATTTAGAAATGGATACCGAAGCTTATGATATTTGGAAACAATACATCTCTGAAGACCGTATTTTAAAAGGTAATAAAAAGGATAATTTCTGGGAAATGGGCGATCAAGGACCTTGTGGACCTTGTAGTGAAATACATGTAGATATTCGCTCTGCTGAAGAAAAAGCTAAAGTTTCTGGTAAAGATTTGGTTAACGAAGACCATCCACAAGTTGTAGAAATTTGGAATTTAGTATTCATGCAATACAACCGAAGAGCAAATGGTTCACTTGAAACCTTGCCGAATAAACATATTGATACGGGTATGGGCTTTGAGCGTTTGTGTATGGTGTTGCAAGGTGTTCAATCTAATTATGATACCGATGTTTTCACACCTATTATTCGTGAAATTGAAACCATTACCAATAAAAGTTATGGAAAAAATGAAAAGACAGATGTTGCTATTCGCGTCATTTCAGATCACGTTCGTGCCGTGGCATTTTCAATAGCTGATGGACAATTACCTAGTAATACAGGTGCTGGTTACGTTATTAGAAGAATTTTGCGTCGTGCGGTGCGTTACGGCTTTACATTTCTTGATAAAAAAGAACCGTTTATATATAGGTTGGTGGGTGTATTGAGTAATCGTATGGGTGAAGCATTCCCAGAGTTGAAAGCACAAAAACAACTTATTGAAAATGTTATAAAAGAAGAAGAGCAATCATTTTTAAGAACATTAGACCAAGGTTTAGTGTTGTTAAATCGAATTGTTGAAGAAACAAAAGGCGATACGGTTTCTGGTGAAAAAGCATTCGAATTGTATGATACTTATGGTTTTCCAATAGATTTAACAGCTTTAATTCTTTCTGAAAAAGGATTGAAACTTGATGAAGAAGGCTTTAATGAAGAATTACAGAAACAAAAAAATCGTTCTCGAGCAGCAAGTGAAATGTCTACTGATGATTGGACTATTCTTGTTGATGATGCCGAAGAAGAATTTGTAGGTTACGATACGTTAGAAGCTCATGTTAAACTGACTAGATATAGGAAAGTAATTTCCAAGAAAGATGGAAATATGTATCAATTGGTGTTTAATTTGACACCATTTTACCCTGAAGGCGGCGGGCAAGTAGGCGATAAAGGTTATTTGGAAGATACACATGGTGATGTGGTTTATATTCTGGATACTAAAAAGGAAAACAACGTTATTATCCATTTTGCTAAAAATTTACCAAAGCATATTGATGAAGCTTTTAAAGCGTCTGTTGATGTAAAACAACGCCATAGAACCGAATGTAATCATACCGCAACACATTTACTGCATCAAGCATTAAGAGCCATTTTAGGAACGCATGTGGAGCAAAAAGGATCTGCGGTGCATTCTAAGAACTTACGTTTTGATTTTTCTCATTTCTCAAAATTATCAGTTGAACAATTACGAGATGTTGAAAATTTTGTTAACCGAAGAATTGAAGGCAAATTACCATTAGAAGAAAAACGAAATATTCCAAAAGAAGAAGCTATTGCCGAAGGTGCCATGAGTTTGTTTGGTGAAAAGTATGGCGATACGGTTCGTGCGATTCGTTTTGGGAAGTCTATTGAGCTTTGTGGTGGTACGCATGTAAAGAATACTGCTGATATTTGGCATTTTAAAATTGTTTCAGAAGGGGCAGTTGCTGCGGGAATTAGAAGAATTGAAGCCATAACTAACGACGCGGTAAAGGATTTTTATTTTGAAAATAACAGAGCTTATTTTGAAATGAGAGATTTACTAAATAACGCTAAAGAACCTGTAAAAGCACTTCAAAATTTACAAGAAGAAAATACCGGACTTAAAAAACAAATTGAAACGCTTCTAAAAGAAAAAGCTGCGACTATTAAAGGTGAACTTAAAAGTGAACTAGAAGATATTAATGGCATCCAATTTTTAGCTAAGAAATTAGATTTAGATGCTGGTGGCTTAAAAGATGTGGCTTTTGAATTAGGAAGTCAGTTTGATAATCTGTTTTTATTGTTTGCTACTGAGCAAAACGGAAAAGCATTATTATCCTGTTATATTTCAAAAGAGTTAGTTGCTAGTAAAGGTTTAAATGCTGGACAAGTGGTTAGAGAACTTGGTAAATACATCCAAGGTGGTGGTGGTGGACAACCGTTTTTTGCTACTGCAGGAGGTAAGAACCCTGTTGGGATTGATGAGGCTTTAAAGAATGCTAAAAAATACTTGGTTTAGTTGCGCAAAATAAATTGGTCGCGCAAAGGCGCAGAGGCGCAAAGTTGTAATGCAGAAAAAGGACGCAAAGATATATGGATGATAAGAAGGAAGAACATTTTGAGAATTATTTGGCTACAATAATTGTTGATTGTTGTTATCAAATCCATGTTGGATTAGGCCCTGGTTTATTAGAGTCAGTTTATGAAGAGATTTTATTTTCTGAATTAAAGGAAAAAGGATTAAAAGTAGAACGGCAAAAACAATTGCCTGTTATTTGGAAGGATAAAACTTTGGATTTAGGGTTCAGAACTGATTTAATAGTTGAGAACAAAGTAATTATTGAGATAAAGTCAGTTTTAGAAATACACCCTGTTTATAAAAAACAGCTTACTACATATTTAAAACTATCTGGATTGAAATTGGGATTATTAGTAAATTTCAATAGTCCTTTAATAAAAACTGGAATTACAAGATTGGTAAATGGATTAGAATAGGATTTCATATTCTAAACTTTGCGTCTTAGCGCCTTTGCGCGAAAAAATATCTTTCAAAATGAAACTTCAAACCAAAATACCATTAGTAAAACAGTCTAAAAATCAAATAGACTACAATTATAATGTACTATTATTTGGTTCGTGCTTTTCAGAAAATATAGGAAAAAAGTTAGATTATTTTAAGTTTCAAAATCTTCAAAATCCTTTTGGAATCCTATTTCATCCCAAAGCCATTGAAACACTAATATCAAATGCGATTAAAAATAAGGCATATTCTGAAGAAGATGTTTTTCTTAATAATGGGCAATGGCACTGCTTTGATGCACATTCAAAACTAAGTAATACTTCTAAAGAGGATTTGATTTTTTATTTGAATTCTGAAATAAAGTTAACTTCAGAAGCAATTCAAAATTCAACTCATATAATTATAACATTAGGAACTGCCTGGGTATATCGCGATATAAAAACGGATAGTATTGTTGCTAACTGCCATAAAGTTCCACAAAAGCAGTTTAGTAAAGAATTGTTGTCGGTTCAAGAAATCACAAACTCATTAAAAAACATATTGAGTTTAATTAAAAGTATTAATAATGATGCTTCTGTGGTTTTTACGGTTTCACCAATTCGTCATACAAAAGATGGCTTTGTTGAAAACACACAAAGCAAAGCGCATTTAATAACAGCAATCCATCAAGTTATAAATAATAAGTCATTTTATTTTCCTTCTTTTGAAATCATGATGGATGAACTCCGTGACTATCGTTTTTACAACGAAGACATGATTCACCCCAATCAGGTAGCAATAAATTACATTTGGGATAAGTTTAAAACGGTCTGGGTTTCTGACGAGTCTTTAAAAACAATGAAAGACGTAGATGTTGTTCAAAAGGGCTTACAACACAAGTCTTTTAATCCTAAATCTCAAGTCCATCAACAGTTTCTTCAAAATTTAGAAGCTAAAATAAACACACTTAAATCTCAATTTCTACATATCGAATTCTAATGTACTAATTAATTTATTTTTTAAATCCGTCCTAGTATTTTTACGCTCATTAATAGCTTAGGTCTTTAGAACTAGATTTAATTAATTTCTAACACGTTTTATCTTTTTTAATAACTCTTTGTCGAAAAAATAACCAATGTAATAGTATTAATTGTAAATTGATAACGCTATTAATCAGTTCGTTTTTAAAAACATCAATTGCAAAAATCAGTAAAATGATTCTCAATTGATGTTTTTTGTTTTTAACCTTTAGTTTAATTTTCATAAATACATTGGTTAGACTTCCTGTCTTGAAGGAAACTCATGTTTTTTTGTTTAAATTAGTACATGCGAAAAATTCTATTCGGTGTCATCATCACCTTAATTGTTTTGTTTACTTTCAAATATTGCGGCGATAAGCAAGAAGATAAAATAGTACTTCAAGAAAGTTCAACACTCATTAAAGAGCAAATTAAAAACGTTGGAAAATTAATTGTAACCGAGGGTCATTTTAGCGAGGTTTTCAATTATAAAAATTCAAAAGATATTTTTGGCGATTATTTTACTTCTGAAAAAAAAGCACTTGTTGTGGTTAATGCTGATGTTACAATTGCCTATGATTTAAGTAAAATTGAATTTGAAGTAGATGAAGAAACTAAAACCTTAACCATTTTAAGTATTCCTAAAGAAGAAATAAAAATAAGTCCAGATTTTGAGTATTATGATATTCAAGCTGATTTTTTAAATCCTTTTGAAGCTAAAGACTATAACGATATTAAAAATATTGTAAAGAAATCCTTGAATAAAAAAATAGAAGCTTCGGATATAAAAACAAATGCTAAAAACAGATTAATCAGCGAGCTTTCAAAATTTTATATTTTAACGAATTCACTCGGTTGGACTTTGCAATACAACAATAAGCCAATTACTAAAAATGAAGAATGGGAATATTTAAAACTATAATTTGTTTTTAAGGCTCATCCAGCCACCACCATTTATCGCTTCAATACCGTTGTTTTTTAAAATTGAAGCAGCACTTCCAGAACGTATACCGCTGGCACAACATGTAATTACAGGCTTATTGAATTTTTTAATATCGCCAATTTTGGATTTGATAGTTTGTAAAGGAATATTTTTCGAACCAGCGATAGCACCTTGGTTGAATTCTTTAGTAGTTCGAACATCTATAATAATAGCACCTCTTGTTTGAAAATCTTTAATCATGTTATTTTTATTACCAAATAGAAAATTTAATAAGCCCATAGTTTATTTTTTACTGCAAAATACTTTAATTTTTTTTAAAGTAAGCGTAACATAAGTTGCATTACAATTCATTAAAATTTTATGTATATTCAAACTTTAAAATTTTGAATATTTATGGAAGCTTATGTTACGCTTACTATTGAAAATGAAGTTGGTTTTATCGAGTTTTTTCATCCTAATAGAAACTCCATGCCTAGTACTATTTTATCACTATTAGAGCAAGCTATTATTGATGCTGGTGAAAATGACGATGTAAAAGTTATTGTCTTAAAAAGTGGTGGAAACAGGACCTTTTGTGCTGGTGCAAGTTTTAATGAATTAATTGCCATTGAAAATGAAATATCTGGTAAACGATTTTTCAAGGGTTTTGCTAATGTTATTAATGCCATGCGTAAATGCCCAAAATTGATTATAGGTCGTGTTCAAGGAAAAACAGTTGGAGGAGGTGTGGGTTTAGCTGCTGCTACAGACTATTGCTTGGCAACAAAACATGCATCTATCCGACTAAGTGAATTAAGTATTGGTATTGGACCTTTTGTAATAGAGCCTGTTGTTTCAAGAAAGATAGGGGTAACAGCCATGTCGCAAATGACCATTGATGCTGAAACTTTTTTTTCTACGGAATTTGCAAAAAATAAAGGGTTATATGCTGAAGTGTTCGAAACTCTTGAAGATTTAGATGAAGCAGTTAAAACCTTAGCTGAAAAATTAGCTGGTTATAATCCTGAAGCTTTAATAGAAATGAAAAAAGTGTTTTGGAAAGGAACAGAAAACTGGGATGCTTTGTTGAGTGAACGTGCTGAAATTAGTGGAAAACTAGTTTTGAGTAAGTTTACAAAAATGGTATTGAAACGTTTTAGATAAAATTATTTTACAATTGATTTATTCTGAACAATCTCCAATCCATCATCAATTAAATGCCCTAAATCTGGGTTATTCTGTTTAATAATTTCTAAATGTTTCAATATTTTTTTTCTTAGCTCGGTTTCATTTCCTAAGTGAGCTAATTCATAAAGTTCCACAGGTAATAACCAGTCATTAGGATGCTTTTCTATAAGTTGTTCTAAAACTTTTGTTCTAGAAATAGTTTTGTTGATGCCTTCTCTATAATCTCTAACCTGCTGGTATAATGCTTCAAGTGCTAATCGATTTTTTGATTTTTTTGCATGAATGGTGTTAGATGACGTTTTGTGCGTAATTAAATCAAAACTATTTAAATCAGCTGGTCCTGAAAAAGCTGAAACAATATCTTTACCCACAGCCATGTCATAAATGCCCCATTCAGATTTGAATAATATAGTTTCTTGGTGTGTAACCGTACAGTTTTTAAAACTAATAAGAATTATTTTTCCTTGAAGATTTCGTTTTCCTGTTATGATTTCTCCAGAAACTTTAATGCCGCCTTCAAATTCTAAGTTTACAATCCGTTCTTCATAAATATTATAAGCAGATAAATCACGCGGACTCATATCTTCAATGGCAAGATTTATGCCTTTTAATTTTCCAATGGGAGAACCAAAACCATCTATATGAGTATCTACACCATGACCTACGAGTTCTTTTTCGCGATAAGCGAGAGCCGTTTTTCCTGTAGTTTGTATGTAAATGGGTTGTCCTTCATTTTCAATAATAGTGTTAAAAACTCCAGAAATTTGCAATCCTGTACTCAACTCAATGGTGCCTAATGCGTTTGATTCAATTAGCTTATTAACTCCAGATAGCCCACCTTTACGCAATGCCATGGTGTTTGCAAATTCTTCTAATATTAAACTTAAATGTGCGAAATCTGGGGTTACATAAAGTTGAGGTTGCGGTTTGGTGATGTCAAAATTTTTGTAAGTTGCATTAATGTCGTAAGGACGTTTTTCAACGTCTTTAGTCATACACCAAGCACTTTCGCCAATTGATGATAGTAAACCAGCACCATATATTTTCGGATTTTCAACAGTTCCAATCAAGCCATATTCAACAGTCCACCAATGTAAATTTCTTATGAGTGCCATTTCACTAGGAGTGCCCATATTATGTTGTAAATCTTCTACTTTCTTTTCTGCGGAAGCAATATCTTCTTTCAAGGAGTTAGGAGCTTCTTTTATAATGGATAAATATCTGACTGCTTCATATAGCTCATAATCTTTAGCTGAAGAAATGGCCTTACAACCAATTTCTCCAAAACGTCTTAAATATTCAGCGTATTCAGGATTAGCAATAATTGGAGCATGTCCAGCGCCTTCATGAATAATATCTGGAGCGGGTGTATATTCAATATGTTCTAGTTGTCTAATGTCACTTGCAATAACCAAAATGTTATAAGCTTGAAATTCCATAAAAGCATTTGGAGGAATAAACCCATCTACGGCAACAGCTGCCCAACCAATATCTTTCAAAATACGGTTCATGCCATACATGTTGGGAATGCTATCAATAGAGATGCCTGTTTGTTGTAAGCCTTCTAAATATGAGTTGTGAGCAACAGTGCTTAAGAAATCTACATTTTTGCGCATCACGTAACGCCAAACAGCTTGGTCTATAGCCGAATAATCTTTATAATTTTGAGGTTTTATAAACTGCTTTAAATGCTTTGGTAGCTTTTGAAGTATTTCGTTTGATTCAAATGAATGCGACATCGGTAAATTTTGTATATATAACTTGCTTAAAAATACGAATAATTCATTAAAATAGTAAATATTTAACTTTTCTTTCAATAGTTACCTGCTCAATACCAATATTGTTGAACAACAATTAAAGATTTCTATATATTTATAGAGTCTGTTTAAGAATTTGTGATTAGAATTTTTATAGGCTATTTTTGATGCAGTATGAGGCAAAATTTTTAAACATAGCCTAGTTACGATTCAAAATTTTAACAAAACCTGCCTGCCGGCAGGCAGGTAATGCACAAAAAGAGGCATAAAAAAATAATTTACGAAATCTTAAACAGACTCTAAAACTAAATTCTTAAAAAAGACATATGTACACAAGACGTATATTTCCTATTAAAGGTGTTATTAAATGGACTAGACGGCATATTTTTTTGTTTTTAATACTTGCTACAATTCCAGTAATATTATTTGACATATTAGATTGGAAATGGTTACATATTCCTTGGTTGCCTTTGGGGGTTTTAGGTACAGCTGTTGCCTTTTTGGTTAGTTTTAAAAATAATGCATCTTATGATAGGCTCTGGGAAGCGCGTAAAATTTGGGGTGGCATTGTAAATGCATCACGTTCTTGGACTATTATGGTTAAGGATTTTATTGGTAATACACATACTAAAGAGGATGTGACAGACGAGAAACTACAATCGATAAAACGAGAATTAGTGCATAGACACGTCGCCTGGTTAACCGCATTGCGTTATCAAATGCGTACCGATAAGCCTTGGGAAATGCATTTAAAAGATACTAAGTCTAATGCAGAATTTAGAGAAGCCTATTACTTAGTTTATTAAGATGAAACACCCATTAAAGAAGCTATTAAACCTTATTTATCTGAAAAGGAGTATAATGAAGTTTTTGCGAAAGGAAATAAAGCCTCTCAAATTCTAGGTGTGCAATCAAGACATTTAAAAGAACTGATGGATCAAGGATTGATTGAAGACTTTAGGCATATGGTAATGGTTAATATTTTAGCCGAGTTTTACACATTACAAGGAAAATCTGAGCGTATTAAGAACTTTCCATATCCAAGACAATATGCGACTTTAAACTATCTTTTTGTTTGGAGTTTTATTCTGTTATTACCTTACGGAGTTATGGAGGAATTTGAAGTGATTGGTAATCGTGTATTAGAACATTTAGCTACGCATGTAGTGCAAACAGATATAATGCACCGAATTCAAGAATTTATCGGGCAACATTTTGTTTGGTTCTCAATTCCATTTAGTGCTTTGTTATCTTGGGTGTTTCATACTATGGAAAAAATTGGGGAGAACACCGAAAACCCTTTTGAAGGAGGTCCGAACGATGTACCAATAACAGATATGAGCCGAGGCATTGAAATTGATATTAGAGAATTAATTGATGACACGGATATTCCTAAACCTTATGTTTGGGAAAATGATATTGTGATGTAAGAAAAGCACTAGTAATTAAATAACATGTTTTACATTCGCTGAAATTTTAAATTAAACAAATGAAAGTTATTACTAAAGCTATCTTGTCTATTATTACTATATCATTATTGAGTTGTGCATCTGGATATAAGACTATAGCACCAAAATCTATTAATTATATTTCTAAAAGTGAAGCGAACGATGTTGTATTAGAATATAAATATAATCTGTTATCCAAGAAATATGCTAAAAAAGAAGATAAGAAAGGGGTTAAGCTTGTTGCGGTTAAAATTGCAAATAATACAGATAGAGATTTAATTTTAGGTAGGGATATTAATCTAATTTTCGAAAATGGAAATGCGGTTAATGTTTTAGAAAATGATAGAGCATTCACTAATCTAAAACAAAGTCCAACATCATATTTATGGTATTTACTATTGACTCCTGTTAATTTTTATACCTATAAAACTAATTCTAGAGGTGTTGAAGAAACAACAAGTTCAACACCAGTAGGTTTAATTTTAGGACCTGGTCTTGCAGGCGGTAACATGATTGCGGCTGGTTCTGCAAATAAAAATTTTAAAAATGAATTATCAAAATTCAATATTTATGGACAGACCATTAAAAAAGTAGAAGTAAAATTTGGTTTAATTGGAATTATGTCAAATTCCTATGAATCATTAAAATTGAAAGTAGAATAAATCTTTTCTATTCAGAATAAAAGAGGCTGTCTGAAAAGTTTTTCGAGTTGTCAGTTTGAGCGCAGTCGAAAACGTTATAATCTTGATTTTCAATGCATTTCGACTGCGCTCAATGTGACAATTTATTCCAAAATTGACTTTTCAGACTGCCTCTTTAATTTTTATTGTTGTGCTCCTGGAGGATATTTCTCCATGATTTTAGTAACAAACTCTTTTATACGGGCTTCTTTCTTTTCCATATTTCTGCTTAAATAGCCTGTGCCCATTCCTTGCCATACCAATTCTTTTTTATTAGCATCAATAAGGTCTATATATAAATGACCTTGTACACTTGTTGAGACACTAGGTTGGTTCCAACCACCATAGCCACCCCAACCACCATAGCCACCCCAGCCCCAACCCCAGCCGCCATAACCACCCCAACCCCAGCCACCATAGCCCCAAGAGTTGTTGTAAACGTCAACACGTTGTTGTGATTTTGTAAAAAGACTTACTAATAAATCTGGTTTTTCAGATTTTGTAAAGCCTTTAGCTAAAAGTTCTGCTTCAATAGCACGAAGAATTCGGCGTTTATCTAAATCGCTAATTTCTGCTTTGTCAATACCAGTCTTAAAGAAAGCAAAGGTTTTATATTCGTTAAATGTCGCCTCTTTATCATAATCAGCAGCCACTTTAATAGAGCTACATGAGGATACCACAATTAGTAATGCTAAAAGCGGTAAGGTTTTAATGATTTTTTTCATAATACAATTTTTTAAAGGTTGTAGTAGCTGTAAAAAAAATGGAGTGCATATATTAATTTACAGCAGCTTTATTCTTATCACTTGATGTAACAAATAGCATCAATAATCATACCAAGGATACAAGAGAAATGTGTGCTTTTGAAAACTATTTTTTTATAGAATTTGTAGCTTTGTTGTATCCATAGGGGCAATGTCTGCAACCACTCTCGCAGCAATAACCGCGTTTTAAGTGGTATTGTTCAGTAAAACAGCGGTAGCCTTCGGGGGTTAAGTAGTAATCGCCTTCTTCAATGGGGATTATTTTTTTCATCTGATTGTATTCATTGTTTTTTTAATTGTCAGATGCGATTCGCATATTAAATATTTCTATCAGTAACAAAATCTAAACTATGCTCATTTCATTAATAACAAAGATAATGTAAATTGGATTGATTTTTGAATAGCATATAACATGATTTTTATTTCAAAATATATAGTGCCCAAAGGTTATACAGGAATGACGATATTCCCTTTTGTGTTTTTAAAATCGAAGCAATTAAAAGAAAATAAAGTTTTAGTAAATCATGAAAAAATCCATTTAAGGCAACAGTTAGAATTACTTGTTATTCCTTTTTATATAGTCTACGGAATAGAATTTTTTGTACGATTAATTCAATATAAAAGTTGGCATAAAGGGTATCGAAATATTTCGTTTGAAAGAGAGGCGTACTCCAATGAATTTAATCTAGATTATTTAAAACATCGCACATTTTGGAGTTTTTTGAAGTACCTTCGCTCTTGTGATATTTGATTTCGAAAATACCGTAAATGAGCAGGTAAATCTTCCTAAAGAAAAGGGCATAGAATTATTTGTAAAACGTGAAGACAAGTTGCATGCTTTTGTGTCTGGAAACAAGTACAGAAAGTTAAAATATAATCTTTTGCAAGCTGAAAAATCAGGTTATAAAACGTTGTTGACATTTGGAGGAGCATTTTCAAATCATATTGCTGCCGTAGCATCTGCAGGAAATATAATTGGGTTTAATACTATTGGAATTATTAGAGGAGCCGAATTAGAAGGTAGGATTTCTAATAATTCAACTTTAAATTTTGCAAAACAAAATGGCATGCAGTTTAAATTTGTTTCGAGGGAATTATATCGAAATAAAAGGTCTGAATCTTTTTTAAATAAATTGAAAGAAGTGTTTGGAGATTTTTATTTAATCCCGGAAGGAGGAACAAACCAATTAGCTGTTAAGGGTTGTGAAGAAATTTTAACTTCTGAAGACAAAACGTTTGATTATATATGTTGTGCTGTGGGAACAGGTGGTACTATTTCGGGCCTTATAAATTGTTCAAAACCTAGTCAACAAGTTTTAGGTTTTCCTGCTTTAAAAGGTGATTTTTTAAAGGAAGATATTAGTAAATTTGCAACACAAACCAATTGGGAATTAATTACAGATTATCATTTTGGTGGTTACGCTAAAATAAATGAAGAATTAGTGGCGTTTATTAATCAGTTTAAAAGCGATAATCAAATTTCTTTAGATCCTGTTTATACAGGTAAAATGCTATTTGGAATTAAGGATTTAATTAATAAAAACTATTTCCCAAAGGGTTCAAAAATTTTAGCAATTCATACAGGAGGGTTGCAAGGCATTGAAGGTATGAATACAGTCTTAAAGAAGAAAAATTTACCAATAATTATCTAAATTAATGAATAGAATAATTATCATCTTATGTGTTGCGTTTTTGGTGTTTAGTTGCAAGTCTAAGAAAGGCATTGTAACTAGAAAACCAAGTGACGATTCTAAACACGTTGAAGCAAAACAAGAAGATAAAGAAAAAGATGTTAGCGTATATGCCAATAAAACTGAACGTTATATAGACTTTCATAGAGCTACAGCGCAAAAAGAAATGAGTTTATATGGTATTCCTGCTAGTATTACTTTGGCGCAGGGGATATTAGAATCTGGTTCAGGGAAAGGCAGATTATCTGTTGAAGCTAATAACCATTTCGGTATTAAATGCCATGGTTGGACAGGAAAAAAGATATACCATGATGACGATGAGAAACAAGAATGTTTTAGAAAATATAAGGATGCTAAATATTCATTTAGAGATCATTCTTTGTTTTTATCAGAACGAAAGCGTTATTCAAAACTTTTCAAGCTAAAAAAAGAAGATTATAAAGGTTGGGCCAAAGGATTGAAAGCAGCTGGTTACGCAACCGATAGAAAATATCCTCAGAAACTCATTAGTTTAATAGAGCGATACAAATTATATGAGTTCGATAAAGAAGTACTGGGTGATACGTATGTGAAATTTGAAACTCCAATAACAGAAGCTAGAACGACTTATACGGTAGTTAAAGGAGATACCTTATATTCTATTTCAAGACAATATAATATTTCAGTAAAAGAACTTCAAAATATAAATGGTTTAAGTGATTCTTCTTTGAGTATTGGACAAGAATTAGTTGTAAAACCATCATCAAAAAAATAATTAGATTACATGATTTATAAAAGAAGCAGTGCGTTGTTCGCTGAAGCGGAAAAAGTAATTCCAGGAGGTGTAAACTCTCCAGTAAGAGCGTTTAAAGGTGTGGGTGGAACACCCATTTTTGTTAAAGAAGCTAAAGGTGCGTATTTGTATGATGAAGACGGAAATCGCTTAATCGATTATATAAATTCTTGGGGTCCTATGATTTTGGGACACGCTTTTGAGCCTGTTGTGAATGCAGTAGTTGAAAAAGCTAAAAAAGGGACCTCTTTTGGTATGCCAACAGAAATAGAAACTCAAATTGCGGAATTAGCAGTTTCTATGGTGCCTAATATTGATAAAATTCGTTTTGTTAATTCTGGTACAGAAGCTTGTATGAGTGCGGTACGTTTAGCAAGAGGTTATACAGGGAAAGATAAAATAATCAAGTTTGCCGGTTGCTATCACGGCCATTCTGATTCGTTTTTAATTCAAGCAGGAAGTGGTGCTAGTACCTTCGGCACACCAAATAGCCCGGGAGTTACTAAAGGAACAGCCAAAGATACGTTGCTAGCTCGATACAATGATATTGAAAATGTAAAGACTTTAGTTGAAGTGAATAAAAACGAAATGGCTTGTATTATTATTGAACCTGTTGCTGGAAATATGGGCTGTATTCCACCGAAAGCAGGTTTTTTAGAGGCACTTAGAAATTTATGTGATGCACATAATATTTTGTTGGTGTTTGATGAGGTGATGACTGGTTTTCGTTTAGCGAAAGGTGGGTGTCAAGAATTATTTGATGTTAAAGCTGATATTGTTTGCTTCGGAAAAGTAATTGGTGGTGGTTTACCTGTTGGTGCTTTTGCAGCTAGAAACGAGATTATGAACTATTTAGCACCATTAGGACCCGTTTATCAAGCTGGGACTTTAAGTGGGAATCCGTTAGCTATGGCTGCAGGATTGGCAATGCTTACCGAGTTGAATAATGATGCGGAAGTCTTTAAAAGACTAGAAGAAAAAACAGCGTATTTGCATGAAGGTATCGCTAAAGTTTTAAATGATAATAAAATTACGCATACCATAAATAGAGTAGGTTCTATGATTTCTGTGCATTTTGATGAAAGTGAAGTTATAGATTTTGATACGGCTGCAAAAGGAAACAATGATACTTTTAAAAAGTTCTTTCATGGGATGCTTGATTCAGGAGTTTATATTGCACCTAGTTCGTTTGAAACTTGGTTTATTACGGATGCTTTAAGTTATGATGATTTAGATTTTACCATTGCTGCTGTAAATGCGGTTGCAAAAACTCTATAAAAACAAAACGCATCCCGAAATGTCGGGATGCGTTTCTCATCAACTAAACTATAATCAAATTAACTAAACTAAAATTGTTCTTGTTTTTTCTTGTGCATGTCTTTTTTCATGCCTTTCTTATTTCCTTTCTTGGCATTTTGCATTTGTGCTTTCTCCCATTTGGCATATTGCGCTTCATTTAAAATGGTTTTCATTTTTGCTTTCATAGCAATTTTGTGGTCTAATTTGGCATTTGCCATTTTAAGACGTTCTTCTTGAGTTGGTTTTTGCATCTCACCACTTTCTTTTTTTGCTTTGTGTTCTGCCATCATTGCTTTCCTTTTGGTGGCATTTTCTAAATTTATTGTTTTAATCTGGGCTTGTTGAGACTCGTTTAAGTCTAAATGCAAAGTCATTTTTTTGGTTTGAAGTGTAGCCGCTTCTTCTGCAGAAAGATTCATCATTTTATGAGATCTATCTTGCTTGTTTTGGCGTTCTTTTTTCTGGTCTTGTGCGGTAACTTGTAATGCTAACAGCGCTACTGCAATTATTAAGATTTTTTTCATTTTTATAAAGTTTTTAAATGTATTTGTCTTTTGGACTTTTATATTTAAGAATGGTTTAATTTGTGTCTAAATTTTAACTGCACATTAACATATTTGTGTTTTTATTATGGAAATGGATTTGCGTTAGGGATTGAACGGTTCGACTGCGCTCACCGCAGGCTAAATGTTTGAGCTCGCCGACGAAGGAGGAAGCGAGTAGTGAAAGCCCGACCCTTGTGGTAACGCCCAAAAAATTATTTAGATATTGGTATTTTTAAACTGACGCCTGTTTGGAAATCTGGTGCGTTGTTTACTTCTAAATCTTCTTTGATAAAAAGTGAAAGCAGATATTTTGGTGTGCCGTAAGTGTAAATAAAATTCCAACTTGATAAAGGCTTGTAGAGTGTATAAACGCCGTTTTGCCAGCCACCATTTATTTCGCGCCACTTACCAAGAAGTTTGTAGTAGCCAGCTTCTGCTTTTTTGTTATAACGCGATTGCACATGGTAATTGATGCCAAAAGCATTGAAGTTACCCTTTTTTGTGTATTTGGTAATTTCGATTTCACCTTCGAGGGTTCCTAGATAAGGGTTGTTTCCTAAATCAATGACTTCCTTAAAGTTGATAATATTTTTACGTAATAGGTTTGCACCTATGGCCAAGTTTAATTCGTAATTATTTTTTAAGGCTAGTTTTTTAATGGCATTTGCCGAAATCCCAACGTCTATTGATGCATTAAATTTTGAGGTGTTTAATCCTAAATGCGTGCCGAAATTTAGATAAATATTTTGTGTTTCATTGATTGATAGCTTGGGATAATAATAGTGGTTAAACTCTAATCCGCCGATGAAAAAATCGTTGTTGTTTAACTCTAAAGTGTTGCCGTTTCTGTCTTGATATCTAAAATTTACTTGGTTTAAACCATAATAGCGCCTCCCGAAAGGGTCTTCGCCTCCAGCTACATTGCTGTGAAACCATTCAATACCTTCGTCGCTCGTGAAAATTGAAAATGGATATTTCCCTTTAGTTATTAAGTAAGAGCGCAGTGTGATTCCTAATTCATGATGTTTATTAATTGGAATGTTTACGGTAGCTCTGAATTCTTTAATGACGGCATCTATCACAATGTTTAAATAATCGGCAGGTGTGGTTTCTTGGTCTATAAAATTAAAAGGGCGGTCATACCATTTAATCTGACTGAGTTGTTCTCTAACCGCCGGATCCTTTGGGAAATAAGATTCTACAAAAGGCTGGAAATTATTTCCGCTAGTATAGTTAAACGCAAATGTGGTTTTTTGAGGTGGTGCATATTTAAAATTGGTATTTAACCGCGAACTAAATATACCAAAATGATGTGTTGATAATATGCTAGGGTTGTCTATCCCGTTTTTAATCGATAAGCTATCTTTTTGTTGTGCAGTTGCTATTAAACCACAAAAACACAGAATAACAAATAGTATTTTTTTTAGCATCGCGTAAAAATAGGTAAAGTTTAAATAATTATTTTATTATGTATTTATTAATTCTAGTTGTGCCTGTTCTATTAAATGTAATGTAGCTTCGAATACCTCTGTATTATTCATTTTACCTTTCAGCGAACTATAGAAATTTTGTAATCGTGATTTTTTTTGACTCAACCAATTACCTCAATTATTGTATATTAGTATTCAAACACCACCTATGCCATATTGGTTACATATTCTTATTGTTGTTCTTGTTGTTTATGTTGTAATAAGCATAGCCTTGTATTATTTACAAGATTATATGTTATTTAAGCCTGAAAAGCTTCCAAAGGATTTTGAATTTTATTATGAAAATCAAGATATTGAAGAACATAATCTTGAAACTAGGGATGGCGCAACAATAAACGGTATTCTATTTAAGTCTAAAAGCGAATCAAAAGGTATTGTACTATATCTTAAAGGCAATTCTAAAAGTATAAAAGGCTGGGGCAAGTTCGCTGTAGACTTTACCAGACACGGCTATAACGTGTTAATGGTAGATTATCGCGGATTCGGAAAAAGCACGGGCAGGCGCTCACAAAAAGCCATAAAAAGAGATTTGCAAGTAGTTTATAATAAAATTAAGGAACGCACCAATGAAGATAGAATTATACTTTATGGGCGGTCGTTAGGTTCTGGTTTTGCGGCAAAGTTAGCTTCTATGAATAACCCAAAAATGTTAGTTTTAGATGCGCCTTATTACAGTTTAACAAAGGTAACCGCACGTTATGCACCCTTTATGCCATTGTCATTACTCATAAAATATCCTTTGCCAACTTATAAGTGGTTAAAATATGTAAAATGTCCTATTCACATTATTCATGGCACTAATGATAATTTGATTCCGTATAAAACAAGTGTGAAATTATCAAAGGTAAATCCGAAACTCACTGAATTACACACCGTAATTGGTGGTGGACATAAAAACTTAAACAACTTTGAATCCTATCATAAAATGATTCATGAGATCTTAAATAGTAAACCTCAAGATATCGATTTATCAACTACAAGTATTCATGTTACACACACTTCAAAACCAACTAAAACAAAAGCTTAAAAAAGCGCTTGTTGTTCTAATTAGCCTCTATCTTATGGTTGGATCATTATTATATTTTTTTCAAGAAAAAATGTTGTTTTTACCAACGGTATTAGCTCAAGATTATGAATATCAATTTTCATATCCTTTTGAAGAATTATTTTTTAATACAGAAGATGAGGCGGTTATAAATGCTGTTTATTTTAAAGCAGAAAATCCTAAAGGAGTGATACTCTATTTTCATGGAAATGCAGGTGATTTATCGCGTTGGGGCCTTGTTACAGAATATTTTGTAGAAAAACAATATGATGTATTGGTGATAGACTATAGAACCTATGGGAAAAGTACTGGAAAGTTAAGTGAACAAGCGCTTTATCATGATGCGCAATATTGTTATGATTATTTGAAAAATCGGTATAGTGAAAGTGATATTACTATTTACGGGCGTTCTTTAGGTACCGGGATTGCGACTTATATAGCCTCAAAAAACAGGCCGAAACAACTTATTTTAGAAACCCCTTATCATAGTGTTTTAGATGTGGCGCAATCAAGATTCCCGATGTTTCCGGTAAAACAGCTTTTAAAATATAAACTACCAAGCTATCAATATATAAAACAAGTTAATTGTCCAATTACAATCTTCCACGGAACAGCAGATGCCGTAGTACCTTTTGCTTCAGCTGAAAAATTGTATAATCTTTCAATAAAGGAACAGACAACATTTATAGCTATTGAAAATGGAAATCACGGTAATTTAATTTCTTTTGATGCCTATAAAAATCAAATTAAAAAAATATTGCCTTAATCTACTTCAAGTGTAGATAAATGATATACAGGAATACCTTCAATGTCTTAAAAAATTAACATATCCAATCACCAAGTCTTAAAGAAAGATTAAAAATTCAATACCTGATGTTAAACATATCTAAAATACTTCTGCAAATGGAAATAATTACTTCTATTTGTACTGAGTTTAGTTAATAAGTTTAGTTAGTTGGTTAGTTAGTTAAAAAAAAGCCAGTAATTTTTAAATTACTGGCTTTTTTAATATTTATTATCAATAGTGTCCGATTAAAATTTGTAAGATAGTCCGAAGGATAGATTGGGTATAGTCTAAAAGATTTTTTTGAGATATGCCCCTTACTTTTACAACAAGTAAAAAATCAAAAGCTTTCTGAAATGACAAATCTATTGTAAATTGATTATCAATGCGTTAAAATCAAGTCTTGATTCTTTTATCGGACAATAATGATTTATTATCTTCATAAGTATTAAACCATCTCAATAAATAAACCGTCGTTTGTTTTTCAGCTTTAGTAAGATTGTTTTTTGTTAATTCTTATGGTTTTATCCCATTTTTTATTTGATAAACCAGATTGTCCTTTTAAATCTATAAGTTTAATTTTTCAGCTTTTTTTCAAAATTTCAAAAACAGCTTTACCATCGTCGCAAATAACTAAAGGTCTCTTTTCTGGTCTCATTTCCAGAAAAAAATAAAACGTCCTGTATCGATTGATTATGCTTTAAAGACGTAAGTAACCGAGATACATAAATAATCATGTTTCATCTGTTTATATTTACTGTTTTTTATTGGTCACTCCGAAATTGTCGGAGCAGGCTAAATAGCATCCATTTAATCATTTCCTTGGGTGTCAAGTTATAGTTATTTCATGTTACAAATAATCACGTAGCAGCAAATACTGCTGCTGAAAAATTTTTCTAACCCGTTCTAAAACCACAAACCACATTTATAATTATTGAAGGATGTAATCACGGAGATTTAATAAATTCAGAGTGATATCGTTCTAAAATAAAATCGACCCTTAAGTAACATCAAAAATCAGTAAATTTTCTTTTTTTTCTTAAAGAAACTATAACATATTGATAATAATGTTAAACCTTTCTAAAGGTTTGTAACTATTTAGTTTTCGGCACGTCAATTGATATATAAAATCAAATTATATAACGATAACATTATGATCAAATTAACCATTATTTTTAGCGCATTATTTGCAGTAAACGCAACAGCCATTCCGAACAAAAACTTAGATAATCTTATTTCTGAGTGTGAATTTTCACTATTTGAAGCTTCATTATGTACTGATAATTTAGAAGTGATGCCAACAACATTAGATTGGAGCACCATTGAATTATTTGAAATTGAAGAAGAAGTCAATTTAGGATTTAATAGTAAAAATTATTTACCTAAAGGATTTAATCCCTTAAATGGATTGCACGACTTAGATTGGAGCGCCATTGAGCTTTTTGAAATAGAAGAGGAGGCTGATTTTGGATTCGATACTAAAGATTATTTGCCTGAACACTTTAATCCTTTAAAAGGGTTGCATGATTTAGATTGGAGCACCATTGAATTATATGAAATTGAAGAAGAAGTCAATTTAGGATTTAATAGTAAAGATTATTTGCCACGGAACTTTAATGCAAATATAAATTTAAGTGTTTCTCAATTGTAACGACTTTTATGTATTAGAATTTAGTATATGACAAAAATTTAGAATAGAATTATAAACTGTACACATTTAGCATATTACGGCTATTTCGTTAGGTAGACCTCACAGGTTTTCACAACCTGTGAGGTCTTTGTTATCCTGAAAATGGTGTGTAGTTTATTTCTCAAAATTAATTTTTGTCATGTACTTAAATATTAGAATTAAAAAAGCCAGTAATTTAAATTACTGGCTTTTTTAATATCCCAATTGTTTTAAAATCCATTACCAGTTTCGTTTGGTTCATAACTCAACCATTTTTCTATTTGGGATAAATGTTTTTCGTTTGGATAAAATAAAAGTTAGTTTGGTAGCTAATTTCTATATTGATTGAATTAGTTTATAAGCTATCTGTTATTCAAATATTTTATTAAAACACTACTAATTTAGTAGAATTTTAATGTAAACTTATTTAGAACGCTTTAAATTGTTTTAATGAACAATTAAATTATTACTAAATTTTATTGGCTCTAGTTTAAAAGAGTGTTGATATAGTACTTGAACGCTTGATATTTATGCTTTTGGATAATTTGTTTTGCGTTTCAATCATCCAAAGTCCTTTAAAAATAAATAGTTCCAAAGTCATACCAATGTTAAACTAGAGCCATTTTTTTTTATAATACATTAAAATTCAGTAATTTAATATTCTAAATAAATACTAACTAATCCATTCCATTATTATGAAAAAAACACTGCTCTTCGTTGCCCTAATCTTATTTTCGATCTCTTCATTTGCACAAGACAAACTTTATCTCATTTTCGAAATGATGAAAGTCGATAATGAACAGGAGATGGCCTATTGGGAAACAGAAAATTTCTGGGAGAAAATCCATCAACAACGTGCTAATAATGGTGACATTATTGGTTGGGATCTTTGGCAATTATTGCCAGGAGGTTCGGATCAAGGGCACCAATATATGACGGTAACCCTGTTTAATAATGCTTCGGACATGTTTAAAGGCGTTGACATTATGAAATATGCTAAAGCCGCTTATCCAGATATGACCGAAGATGACATTTTGAAGAAACTGAATGAAGCAGGAAAAACAAGAGATCTATCTGTTCGTCTTTTTTTAGAAGATATTGCAAGCACAAGTGGAGCTAATGAGATGCCTATTGGTACAACAGCTTATTTGGATTTTATGAAAGCTGATATGGATAAATATGACACTTATGAAAAGGCAGAAATGGAGGTTTTCAAACCCATACATCAAAAGCATGTGGACACCGGTGACAAGAAATTTTGGAGTTTAATGAGAATTATGTTACCTATTGGCAGCGATACTTATGCATCGCATATAACCGTCAATATGTATAAAGATGTTGACGCTGCCATTAATCAACCAGGGGGAAATTGGGGAGACATGACCGATGTACAACGCAAGGCTATACAAGATGGTTTGAAAACCAGAGATTTTAAAAAAGGTATTATGGCGATTTTAATAAAAAAAGCGAGAAAGAATTAAAGTTTTTTATCAATCTGAATATAAGTAAGGAACCTCATTATGAGGTTCCTTTTAGTTTTATTCTTGAAGCTCCACAATCAGAACATCATCAGTTTTTGTAACCTTTGTTAAGCCATGCTTTGCCAATCCTTTAATGCCTTTATCCCAGCCTTTATTACTTAAACCAGATTGTGCTTTCAAATCAATAAGATTTATTGTTTTTTGAGTTTTCAGAATCTCTAAAATAGCTTTTTCATTATCACTCAAATCAACTGCCTTTTTCTCTGGTCTCATTTGCGGGAAGAATAAAACTTCCTGTATCGATTGATTATTCGTTAAAAACATAATTAATCGATCCATACCAATGCCCATACCCGAAGTAGGAGGCATGCCATATTCCAAAGCACGTAAAAAATCATGGTCTATAAACTCTGTAGCTTCATCATCACCTTTTGCAGCCAGTTTTAATTGGTGTTCAAAACGCTCGCGTTGGTCAATAGGGTCGTTTAGTTCAGAATAGGCATTGGCTATTTCTTTACCGCAAACCATCAACTCAAAACGCTCTGTTAATTCAGGATTATCACGATGCTCTTTACATAAGGGACTCATTTCTTTTGGGTAATCCGTAATGTAAGTGGGCTGTATATAGTTGCCTTCACATTTCTCACCAAAAATTTCATCAATAAGCTTGCCTTTACCCATGGTTTCATCCACTTCAACACCTAAATCTTTAGCAGCTTGTCTTATTTCAGCTTCTGTTTTACCGGTAATATCAAACCCTGTAAAATGCTTTATAGAATCTGCCATAGTTACTCTGGCATAAGGCGCTTTAAAATCTATTTCATGTTCTCCAAATGTCGCTTTTGTAGTGCCGTTTACGGCAATAGCACAATGTTCTAAAAGACGCTCGCAGAAATCCATCATCCAATTGTAGTCTTTATAAGCTACATAAATTTCCATGGCTGTAAACTCTGGATTATGAGTTCTGTCCATCCCTTCGTTTCTAAAGTTTTTAGAAAACTCGTAAACCCCATCAAAACCTCCAACAATTAAACGTTTTAAATACAACTCGTTAGCAATTCGCATGTACAAGGGAATATCTAAAGCATTGTGATGCGTAATAAACGGACGCGCCGCAGCACCACCAGGAATAGGCTGTAAAACCGGCGTTTCAACCTCAAAATAACCAGCATCATTAAAAAATGAACGCATGGCATTAAATAATTTGGTACGCTTTACAAACACCGCTTTTACCTGCGGATTTACCACTAAATCAGCATAACGCTGTCTGTAACGTTGCTCTGGGTCGGTAAAAGCATCGTGTACATTGCCATCAGCATCAGTTCTTGGTAAAGGCAAAGGTTTTAAAGCTTTACTAAGCAAGGTAAAATCTTTTACTCTAACACTTTTTTCCCCAACTTTAGTTGTAAATAATTCACCTTCAACACCAACAAAATCACCAATATCCAACAGTTTTTTATAAACATCGTTGTATTTGCTTTTGTCATCGCCTTGGCAAATTTCATCTCTATTAAAATACACTTGTATTCTACCTTCGCTATCCTGCACTTCGGCAAAACTAGCATTTCCTTGAATACGTCTAGACATCAATCTACCTGCAATAATAACTTTATCCCCTTCCTTAAAATCCTGCTTTATCTGTTTAGAAATATGTGAAACGGTAAACAAATCTGCGGGGTAAGGGTTAATACCCAATTCGCGTAATTTTGCTAATTTCTCTCTTCGTACAAGTTCTTGCTCTGATAATTGCGACATAATCTAAATGCTGTGTGAAAATTTTAATGGCGCAAAGATAATCAATTGATTTACGATTTACGATTTTTAGATTTATGAAATTTTTTGGGCGCTACCCTATCGGGTCGGGCTTTCCACTATATCTTTTAAAACCATATTGAGAGGAGGTAACGAGGTAGCAATCTGCTAAATCCTAATTCTAGTCATAATTTATGTTTGGAAAAGTTTTAAAAGGATGCCGTTGCAATCCCTAGCGCAACCAGCCTGCGGTTTTTAGTAATAAACCCGCAGACATTTAGTGTACTTGAAACCTGAGTTCAACATAATAATAAATAATAGATAAAAAAAAACAGATATTAAAAACCCACCCCTTAATCCCCTCCAAGGAGGGGAAACTCATACGCTACAGTTTCCCTCCTAATAAGGAGGGATTAAGGGAGGTGTGAATTTTTAATTAATCTTTACGCCACAAGTTAAAATTTCGGTAGTCGAGAATCTATCAAAAAAACAGTTATATTCTCCTGGTTAAACCATAGGAATCCCTAACCAAAAGTGTAACATTCAATAAACTTTTTCGTCAAATGATTGAAATCTAAAATCGTAATTCTAAAATCTAAATTTAATATGAGTTTCTGGAGAGTTTTACTGTCTATTATTTGTCCGCCTTTAGCTGTTATAGATAAAGGATGTGGCTCTATTATTATTGTTTTCTTACTATGGCTTTTCGGCTGGGTGCCTGGGGTAATCGCAGCCTTGGTTATTATTAATAATCCTAAAAGGTAGTTTTCAGTCGCAGTCGCAGTTTTTAGTTAAAATCGCTATTTTTAAATCAATGGTGTCCGATTAAAATTTGTAACATAGTCCGAACGATAGATTGGGTATAGGCTAAAAGATTTTTTTGAGATATGCCCCTTACTTTTACAACAAGTAAAAAATCAAAAGCTTTCTGAAATGACAAATCTATTGTAAATTGATTATCAATGCGTTAAAATCAAGTCTTGATTCTATATTCTATCAGCGCAGCGGTCTTGATTCTTTTATCGGACACTACTATTTTTAAATATCAGTTTTAAGGTAAATAGTGTTTCGTCTTTTTTCTTTGCGCCTTTGCGCGATAAAAAATGTAATTTTGCAGCCTATGAACAAGACCATCGAACTACAAGATTTAGGTTATAAAGACTATAAACAAACTTGGGATTACCAAGAAACATTGTTTAAAAGCATTGTCGATATAAAAATCAAAAATAGGCGAGAAGCGGCAGGTTTAGAAACCAAAAACTATTTTTTGTTTGTAGAACATCCACATGTCTATACTTTGGGTAAAAGTGGCGATATGTCAAATTTGTTGGTTGATGAAGCACAATTAAAAGCCAAGAATGCATCCTTTTATAAAGTAAATCGTGGTGGTGATATTACCTATCATGGGCCAGGGCAAATTGTTGGGTATCCTATTCTGGATTTGGATAATTTTTTTACCGACATCCATAAATATCTTCGTTTTTTAGAAGAAATGATTATTCTAACCCTTGCTGAATATGGTTTAAAGGCAGAACGCAGTCCAGGAGAAACAGGCGTTTGGTTAGATGTTGGGACGCCTTTTGCTCGTAAAATATGTGCCATGGGCGTACGCGCAAGTCGTTGGGTAACCATGCACGGTTTTGCGCTTAATGTAAATGCCAATTTGGGCTATTTCGATTTAATGATCCCTTGTGGGATTCGTGGTAAAGCGGTGACTTCTTTGAATGTTGAGTTAGGTAAAAAGCAAGTTGATGAAGCTGAAGTAAAAGAAAAACTACTTAAACATTTCTCCTCTCTTTTTGAAGCAGAACTAAAACAAAAAACCGTCACGCTTTAGCATGACGGGTTTTTACATATTATAAAATGTTAACTAAAAATGTTCTGGATTTTATTTTACTGTAATGTGTATGTAATTTGTAAGCTGTCTGTGTCTACTATGTCATCTCCTGCGTTATTGTAAATTGGAAACTCTGATGCAATAAAAACAAGTTGGTTACCAAATAATGTTCCTGTAAAAATAGTTCCATTTGTGGTGTAAGTCCTAGATGTTTCGGTTTCTGACCATGAAAAATCTTCGGTGAGTTCATCAGTATTTAAGCAAAGACCTTCAAAAGTACCTACTGTAGTACCTTCAAAAATTGTAAAAACTGTAGATGCTTTAATTGTTCCAGTATTATCACTTTTTAATGTTATTGTTTGATTAATTGTACAACCTAATTCAGTAATTAAGTCTGACGTTGCTGAACCATCATTATTTAGATCATAAGTGTTTGCTGTTGCAATTGCGTTAACTTTCCAGGTTTCAATAATAGTTACTGCTGGTTCATTATTTGAATCATCACTGCTACAGCTAAAAGCTGCGAATATTAATAATGCTAAAATTGTTTTTTTTAAATTGTTTTTAATTGTTGTTTTCATGTTATTATAGATTTATTAAAAATTAATTTTTTAGAAATATTTCCTTTATCTGAACTTACTTTTAAACAGTTACATTCCAGTTGACAAGCTGTTATTTTTCTTTGAAAAGTTCGTAATGGATGGTTTTATTATTCCTGATAAATGGTAAACTGAAACGGACTGATAACTTTTGCAAACGAACTTGCAAATATGTGCACAATAATGTTACCACCAGAATAGGTGACATTGACAGTTCTAAAGGTGGATGTATTCGCTACGACCGAAGTTACAGTATTAGTTGCGCTTAATGTTTTTCCAGCTACCGATATGGTGTATTCATTGGTTGTTGTATTTCGTGTCACTGTAAAATTTCCTGTTCCTCCCAAAATTGTCGGAGTTGCATTACCGCTTATACTACCATAAGCAATAGGGATTAAATTTGCAAAACCTGTACTTGGATTTTGTACTTCACTATTAGATGACATTAATATAGTGCCTGTAACTCCTAAATCACCAGTAATATTCGTATCTCCATTTAGTAATGAATTACCATTATTGTAAATAGTAAATGCATTGCTTCTATTTGTATTAGAAGTTCCATTACCAACCATTAACAAGGCATTGGAGTCGTCAAAATTATACTTGCCAATGGCCGTTGAAGAAGAGGTGGAAGCTATAGTATTGTTTCCCATGGCAGTGGAATTTAAGCCAGTGGCTTTACTTCCATCACCAAAAGCTGTTGAACTTTGTCCTGTTGCTTCAGTTAATTTTCCCATTGCGACAGAATTACTAGCAGATGCTTTTGTATTAGAACCAGAAGCAAAGGAATTTTGTCCGCGATTTGCATCATCCCATGCATCGCTAATCGTATATCCAGCTCTAAATGCTCCTTTAGACTTATCAAAAAAAAGACGTTTTGTTCCAAAGACTATATCGTCATTATTTATTTGAGTGCTTCCAACTATGAAATCATCATTAATATCTATAGGTTTAATAATATTGCCATCAAGTTTAAAAGCTTGATTTTTAATAGAGTTTGCGAGTTTAGCATAGGGAACAGTTTGAAATCGTGTAACATCTAAAAAAGTATAGGAGGAACCTCCATTAGGATCGATCTCTGTTCGTAAATTGGTATAGCCGTTAAATGGATTCCAATCTATTCCAGAAAAGCTACCCGAAATTATACTACCTTCTCCAATATTCAATACGATAATTCCATTACTATCGGTTTCTATACTGGTATGTTCTTCCTCATAAACGGTTTCTTGTCCGATCCCAACCGAAATAGTAAACTTTAAGCTAATGGATTGATTTGCTAAAATGTTTCCACTACCATCTTTAATAACGGCTTTGTAATTAATACCTTGTTGGGCGAAACTTGAAATTGTGATTAATAGGGCAATGAGTAATGTGATTGACTTTTTACTCACAACATATCTATTGTTTTTTTTATGCTTGTTATTTTTCTTTAAAAATCTCATAACTATTGTTTATTATTCTTTAACTATTTTTTTTGTAGCTGACCCTGAGTCATTCGTAATTGTCAAGAAATAAATTCCAGATTCGTAGTTTCTAAGCTGTAATTCATTTTTACCTTGATTTAAACTTCCGCGATTCACAATTTTTCCAAATATATCTATAACTCTATACTTGCTTTTTGTATTTACACCAACATATAGTAAACCCTCTGTTGGGTTTGGATATACCGATAGTACATTGAGCAATTCAGATGGTTCTGTTGATAATGTTGCACCACCACTTTCAAACAAGGCATCATTAAATTGCGTTCCTGGAAAACCAGCACAGTCATCAAAACCAAGGCCACCAGTAGATGGGCCACAAGCTGTAAAAAACTGATCTCGAGAATTAGATACTCCGGGAGGTTGCGTTTCATTGTCTTCAAAAGCGACCATAGGGAGTTGTCCTGAATCTGTAAATTGCATTTTTATATGAAATAGTTTTGTCGGCGTAGAGGTTACATTATCCACCATGGATCCAGAACTTATTCCTTGCTGATATGCAAATGAAAATCGTGTAGTAGAATTATCATTGGTAACAAAATCGGAGTAATAAGAGAGTGTGTTTACTTGACCTAAAATATATCCAGCAGGATACGTAATTTCAAGTCCACCTCCAGCATTTATGTTATTGCCAAAAGCTGATGGATTATAATTAATATAAACCTGACCTATTCCCAGTTTAAAATCTGCTTGTCCTTCAACCGCGGCTATCATAACATCAGTTTCATAAAAGTCAAAACTGGCATCATTGGTTATTTGCGCATTAGCAAAAGTAAATTCAATATTCTGAGCATTCAAGCTCAAAGTTATCATCAATAATATTAAAAATGTAATTTTAGTCTTCATATCTTTGTTTTTTAGTTTGTTAATTTTCTTCTTGGTGCTATAATTTTTGGTATAGGCTTAGTGTTTTCTGAACGCCCTGCCTGACTTCCTAGTCCTAGGTTTGGTAATAAAACGCTTATATCTGTATTTTGAACCTGAGCATTCATATCCAGATCTGCAAAGGAGTAAGATGATATTCCTAATAAAGGTAACATACCGGTCAGATCGGAATTCTGGACTTGACCATTGCCATCAAAATCACCTAAGCTCAGTGCGAAATTACCATCGCCCAAATTTGTTATTGCATTGGCGCCTCCAGCTATTGATGTACTATCGCTGGTTAAATCGATACTTTGGGTGCCTCCAGTTAAACTTATGGTATTCGCAGATCGGATTCCAAGATGATTACGATGGGCTAATACAATATAATAGTTACCTGTAGGAATGTTTAAAGTTAAGGCCGATATCCCATCAACATCTACCACATTACCATTGGCTTGTAAAAGGGCAGAGGTAGAAGTAATAACCGTTATACCATCGCTACTATCTCGTATCTCTAGCCAAACCCAATCTATAATAGCATTGCTGCCCGTTACATCAAATATGGATTGAGCGCAGGTTTTTGCATCAATATAAGGACTTGTGGTAGGAAGGAGATTTGAGTTTCTCAGTCCGTCAAGCATGGTGCCAGCAGTATTATAGGGCCCCTGTAAAAATATTTTGGGATCTATTTTTATAATGAGCTGCTGCGGATTTATAAAACCTTCAGAAACCGAAAGGGTTGATGTACTGTATTCTTGTACATTGACTTCACCAATGGTGTAGAGTATTTGAATGCCACCATCACTTGCAGATGCGCCACCAGAGTCTATGCTGAATTTTTCTATGGATTGAGAAAAAGATAAGGTGCTTAAAAAAAATATTCCGATATTAAATAAAATATGTTTCATTGTGCTGTGGTTTTAAGTGCGTTTTCTAATTGTTTTACACGTTGTTCAATTGCACTAAACTGGCCTATTTCTGCTGTTAGGTTATCAATTTTAGAATCTTGGGTATCGAGTTTTGAATTTTGTGTTTCAATAATGGCCTGTTGTTCTTGTAGGGCTTTAATAAGTATAGGGATAAGCTCAGTATAAGACAAAGTCAATAAATCACTTTCTTCAACATAATGCGTAATGCTTGGAAACAGTTCTTGTACTTCTTGTGATATTAAACCCAGATTACGCTTGGTATCTGTTTGTTCTTTCATGAGGTAACTTACAGGGTTGAGTTGCATTACTTTATTAAGTGTGCCGTTATTTAAAGGTGTGATATCTTTTTTTAAACGTCTGTCTGAAACTGTAGCATATACACCAGAAGTAGGGTTGAAAGACCCTTTATGTGTACCATCACTAAACAGTTCTAAGTATCCTAATGAATGTGTGTAAAACTGCCATGATTTGGATGTGGCATAATTACGAATGCTAAAAGCATTCGTGCGATCGCTAGAAGTTGGTCTTCCGTTTTGATGAAGCACTTCAAAAATACTTCTAGGGCTTGAGGTATTCATACCTGTTTTACCATTTTTTAATACTGTCATGGCATTGTTTCTATTTGATGCGCCATTACCTATAACGAAAAGACGGTCTTCAGAATTCCAACTGGTTGTACTAACAGGAGTGTATTCTGTATTCCATCGCCCTATTGCAGTTTCTAAATAAGAAGGAGCGGTTGTTCGATAACCCATTGCTATAGAATTATTACCCGTTGCTCCATATGGTTCTGAACTTGCAAAATTATAACTTAAATCAACTGCGTTTGAACCAATCGGCCCATAATAATTAGGGTTTCTACCAACTAATCTCCAACCTGTTTTTCCGTTTTGTGAAATTTTTTCTAGACCTGTAACATTATCAGCTTTACTAGCTCTGAAGGCATAAGGCACCGCATGAAAGTCTGTTGATGGAAGAGGTACATAGCTATCATCTTGTTCAAGATCAATCTCCGTCTCCAAGTTATAAAAACCATCTCTCCAATCTATACTATCGAAATCAGAAGTAGGTTCTGCACCATAACCAATGGTAAGGATAATGATGCCATTGGCATCTGTTGTAGCCGAGTGGGTTTCTTCATACACACTTGTTGAGATGCCATTTAGTATGCTAAAACGCACATTAATAGTTTGGCTCGTAACAAGATTACCGCTTCCATCCTTAATTACCGCTTTATAGTTAATACCAGGAGGCTCTTGGGCTAAACTAGATATTGAGATTAAAAGGGCTACGATTACTGTAATTGTTGTTTTCATAATTTTTAATTTTTAGATACTTCTGTGATAAACTGATATAAATCTGTTAATTTCAGGCAATTAAGTCTACGCCAACACCACTAATTTCTAGAATTTGGTCAGCAGAAACACGTTCACCTACTATTTTTAATGAAATACATAAACCGTATTTAACAGTGCGAGGTGAACCAAAAGGAAAAGCATGCATAGTATCAGGTCCCCAAAGTTTTTGATTTTCTTTATTATAAATACGCACATTGGCATCCCATAATTCGACATCAGAAATATAAAAATTGATATTTGTAGAAGCGCATTTAACGAGTATTTTTGAGACTTTTACGCGTACGCTATTCGCAATAACTGGAGTGGGTATTGTAAAATGAACCCAGAATGCTCCATTCTTACTTTTAGCTTTGGTACCGCTATCCCAAATTGTGAAAATAGCGCCTCCTGAAGTAGAGACCATAGTTACAGCCGCTTCTCCCGGAATTGAAATTGTATTTCCCGGAAATTTGGTTCCTTTGGTTATTCCTCTTAAATAGCCGGCGGTAAGTGGAGTTCTAATTTTGCTTAATAACTTATCTCCAAAGGTAACAGCATCCTTACCATCATGAAAAACACCTTCCATTTTCCCTTCACTACCATGGGTCCACATCGCAAATATGTTTGCTAAATTGTTAGTGTTGTTGCTTGCGGCTAGCTTGTTCGTAAAGAGTACTCCTAATGTTCCAAAGGCAGCTCCTTTTATAAGTTTGTTTAAAAAACGTCTTCTATTTGTTTGATTTATAGTTTTCATGTGTTTATATCTAATGTTTTTTATTGGTCACCCCGATTGTTATCGGGGCAAGCTATGTAGCATACATTTAATCATTCCCTTGGGTATCAAGATTTAGTTATGGATGTTTCATGTCAAGTTATTTGTTTATCAATTTTTTTAAATCGTCTGTATCAGAATAAGATACCTCCGCAAAACCCAAGCCTGAAATGGTGATTAGCAAATCCTCCGGATTTGAGAGCTGGTCTTTTTCATAATCGTTTGAAATGGTTATTTCAGCAGTTCCCGAAGCTTTTCGAGTGTCTTCATTTAAAGAAACAGTTCCTGATAAACTTGCTTTTGGATCTAGATGTATTTTATCACCATACTGTGTGTAAAAGGCAGTTATTATTTTTCCGTCTTTAGCAGGACGTTTTAATTGTACCCAAACATTATTTAAGACCTTCTTATCGACATCATATTCCAGCTGAATGGATTCATAGCCTTTTTCCAATTGCTTTCTAAAACCAATGGTAGCTGTACGTACTTTGGTGGAGCTATTTCGCGACACGATGCCATCGCTTGACGTGTATGCCCAATCCACGCCATTTATTTGACACAAAAAAGTATCATTATCGGCAGTTTTATTGATTGCTTTTTTAGTGGTCTGGGTAATAATTTCTTTTGTATTCGCTTCATTACTCTGTTCTTTTTTGTTGCTTTCTCTGCAGGAAAGCATAATTGCGCATAACATTAAAATGGGTATCAGTTTTTTCATGATTCTATTTTTTAAACGTTGTTCTTTTTATCACTTTATTTTTGTGCACTATTTTTAAAGTGTAATTGCCATTCTCTAAATGGTTTACATTTAGAGGCATTATTTATATTCATTTCTAGTACTAAACCTTTTAACATAAACATCCAATACTTATAGAGCTTTTTTGCTTTAGCATGGTAAAAGGCTTAGTAACTTAGTTTTTATTGTTGCTGAAAAACGAGCGTCAAATCTTCTTGTAAATAAATTTGCCCCATTCCATCCCCAATCAAAAACCCATTTGGTATAATAACTGTTAATTGAGAACCTGAAACGGTACCTTCATAAGTAACACCATTTGAAGTGTATGATCTTGCATTATTATTTTGTACCCAAGTTAATTGGCTTACTGCATCAACATTAAGATTAGCTGGTGTTAAACAAGTAGTAGTGAACGTATCGGCGGTTTCATTATATTCTATGTTTATGAATTCTTCAATTTCTTGGGTGCCAGCGCCATCGCTATTAAATTCTAAAGTTGTGTTATTAGAACAATTTGTTTCTAGCTCAATATTATTAGTTGCCGTCCCATCATTGTTGATATCATAGTTATTTTCACTGGTACTACTTATCAAGACCCAAATTTCAACAATGGTTTCTGAAGGCGAATCATCATCCTTTGAACAGGATAACATTGTTGTTAAGATTACTAAAAAAAATAGTGAGTAAGCTTTTAAAGTCTTTTTTACTGTGTTAATTTTCATGATTTCTAATTTTTATTTATTTATATTAATTTGGTTTATTGAACTTATAATCATTCATTTTTTGAAACTGGTTTTCTTTATAATTTTATTTTTGTGAATAATTTTTAAAGTATATATACCTTTCTCCAAATGGTTCACATTTAGGTAAATTTTATGCTTAGGGAAGTGGTCTAATTCACCTTCAAAGGTTTTTTTCTTTTTAACCATTTTACCTTTTTATTTCAGCAGTCGATTTTATGACTTTAGGTTTCATTTTAGTTATAAAAACTAATACCTAATTTAAAACTCGCTGGTTATAACGAGATTTTTTAATGTGCTATTAATTAGGATGTTGTAAAAGTAAAATGTAGAAAGTGAGAACGTTATGACGTATGTAACAAAAGCTGTAACTGATGTAACATTATAAAAAAAGGAAGTTTTTTCTATGAGGTAATTTAATTAAGAGTGTTGTTTGGAATACTCAGTAGGTGTGCAGTTATAGGCTTCTTTAAAGCACTTTGTAAAGTAAGAATGGTCGTTAAAACCAACGGTATATCCCACTTGTGAAATATTGATATCCGATTTTTTAAGTAATTGCGCTGCCAGTTTTAAGCGTTGGGAACGAATAAACTCCGAAGCCGATAAACCTGTTAAGGCCTTAATTTTTCGGTGCAATTGCATTCTGCTCAAACCTACTGCCTTACTGAAATCTTCGGTATTAAAACTGGATTCTACTAAATTTTGGTCAAGAACGACTTGCACCTTTTCTAGAAATACTTCGTCTAAATTGGTTATCGCAATATCTTTAGGCATTAATATCACTTCTTGACTGTAGCGTAACTGTAGTTTTTTTCTGGATTCAATTAGCTTTTCAACTTTTAGTTTGAGTAATTTCTTGTCAAAAGGTTTTGTTATATAATCATCGGCTCCAGTATTAATGCCTTCAAACTGACTTTCCACTTCTGCTTTCGCCGTAAGTAGAATAATGGGGATATGGGAAGTGCGTTCATCGGTTTTAAGCTCTTTTGTAAGTGTGATACCATCTTTTTCAGACATCATAATATCCGAAATTATCAAATCTGGAATATGTTCTAAAGCTAATTCAACTCCAATTTTCCCATTTGATGCCGTCATCACATTATACCTTGTATCAAAAGTTTGTTTTAATAATGTTCTTAAATCGGCATTATCTTCAACAATTAATAAAATAGGCAACTCGCTATCTGTAAATTCTTCAGCATTTTCATTTGTAGAATGAGAAGGAATAGGTGTTTTTCTAATAGCTCCTGTTGAAGTGGTGCTTACAAATTCTTCATTTTTAAAACTATTTTTATCTACTGGAAGGGTTACTGTAAATGTAGTCCACGCGTTTGGTACGCTGTTAACGCTAATGGTGCCTTTGTGTAATTCTACCAATTCTTTAACTAGCGCTAAACCAATTCCTGTGCCTTGATTTTGTTCGTTTGATTGATAAAACCGTTCGAAAATATTATTTAGGTCTTCACTTGATAAACCTTTTCCTGTGTTTTTTATTTCGAAAAATAATCTATTATTATCTGTGTAAGCATTGCAGGTCACTGATCCGTTTTCTGGTGTGTATTTTAGAGCATTTGATAATAGATTGATTGTAATTTTTTCAATGGCATCTTTATCAAACCAAACGTTTTCTTCCTTTTCTTCTATGTTTACTAAATAGCTAATACCTTTTTGTTTTGCTGAATATGAAAAAGACGCGCTTAAAGCAGATATAAGTTTAAGGGCATTATCATTTTGAATATGTAATTTTAACTGTCCTGCATCAATTTTTGAGAGGTCTAATACTTGATTGACGAGTGATAATAAGCGTTCAGAATTTTGTTGGGCAACCGTAAATTGTTGGCGTTTTTTATCTGATATAGAGTCATCATTTAAAGTATCATTAATAGGGTCGGCGATCAGTGTTAACGGTGTGCGGAATTCGTGCGAAATATTGGCAAAGAAATTAGATTTTATTTTATCCAGTTCTTTTAATTTAGTGTTTGTTTTTTGACGATTTCGGTACAAAATAAACAAGAATAATCCGGCGATGGTTGTAACCCCCAAACCACCTAAAAATAAATTGCGTTGGTTCTTTTTTTGCTGTTCTGCTAATTTCTTTTGGGATTTTAATAAGGTAATTTCCTGTTCTTTTTTTTCGGTTTGGTATTTGGTTTCGAGTTCTTCGACTTTATTATTTCTTGATTTTGCTAAAGCAGAATCATTATAAATCATGGTTTTTTTAAGATAATTAAAAGCTGATTTGTAATCATTTAATTTTTCATAGGCTCTATAAATTCTACCTCCAGCACCAGCGAGTCTTCCGTAATTCCTATATTCGAGACTTTCATAAAGTGAAATACTTATTTTATGATGTTTAATTGCATTTTTATAATCTTCAGCCATAAATAATAAATTTCCATGAACCCAATTTGCGCTTGCTCTTTCATTTATATTGGCAGAATTTTTCACTAAATCATATCTTTTATTGGTATAATTTTTAGCCTTTAACGTATCATTTAAATCAAAATAGACTCCAGCCAAAGCCCAATAAAGATCCGCTAAACTCTCCTTGTCATCTTTCTTAATCAATTTTTCGGCTTTTTTATACATAGCAATAGCACTATCATATTCTACTTTGTTTTGATGTAGATCACCCAGTCTAATCAACATTTTCGATTGTTGTAATGTGTCTTTTAGTGCTAAAGCAATATCTAATGACTCATTGAAATACCCCTTAATTTTAATCAAATCTAGAGAATCATAATCTGTTCTATAAATCAAATTTCCAATATTTGATTTAGATTTATATAAAGTACTGTTAAGTATATTATTTTTTGATAGGACAGAATCTACTTTTTGATAATATTTAATTGCTTCAGGACCTTCCCAGTTTATATAATGAATATTTGCAATATTTAAATAAGCATCGGCAATTACGGTAGGATTATCTATCTCAATTCCTTTTAAAAGTGCATTATTGGCAGTTTCATTAGCATTTTGAAGTTTTCTTTCTTTAATATATGCAGAGGCTAATTTATTTTCAATGAGTGCTTTCTTTTCTAATCCTTTAACTTTTTTTAATTCAATTATTAAAGAATCAATTTCTCTTGTTTGCCCAATAACAAAACACGACATAAAAAAAAGAAATGGAACAAAGAAATATTTCATGTAATTGCATGGTTAGTAGATAAATATACACAATTATTGGAAAACGAGTTAACTATACTTAATATTTATGTAGTGTCTGTACGGAAACAGACGATTTTTATAATTTGAATTATTTTTGATGTCATTTTTGTTTAGTTTTTATGAGTTGATACCTTAGTATCAAGCGATTAAAAATAAACTGAAAGGGCGCAAAAAGAAACAAATTTAATTTTGCTGTGTTTCCGTCCAGACACTATGTAGTAATTACATAACAATAAAGAAAGAATAAACAGGCGAAACTAAATTGCCGTCTTTCTATTTTTAGAAATGCAAAATCTATTTAGAACCCTAGATTAATTGAGATAAAATTTAGTATTTATCAGGTACAAAAGTTTGATAATTTATT